>JALGYA010000063.1 GCA_029824475.1 Fimbriimonadia bacterium
TTGCCGGTGATCGAGCTGAACACAGCCCCCAAACTCCCGACGATCCCCGCCTGCTCACAATGCGAAATCTTGTTGTCCCGGACAGCATGGCTGCCGACAGTCTCCTTGTTCCAGCCGTTGGCCGTAGCCCGCTCAATCGTGCGGTTGTACGCATCCGCAGACTGCGAACGGTTGTCCCATTCATCGCCATACTTGCCCAGCGTCACTCCCACACAGGTGGAGTAGCTGATGTCGTTCTCCTCAATAATCCACCCCCTGCTCCAATGGGTGCCGATCAGACCGATCTGCTCGGCCGTCGGCGGAGCCCAAGGAGTCGCCGCGTGCATCATCGTGAACCCGCGCACAGTGATGTAGTTGATTCCTGGCTCCGATGGGTAGAAGACAGACTGCCGGACGTTCACCTCGACCTCCTCTTCATTGGGATCCAAGCCCTTAAACTGCGCCCAAACCGTTGTTTCCCCTGATTCCGAGTCGACTGAAGCAAACCAAAGCCCCTCACTGCCGGCGGGCTCAAGAACAGCATCCAAACTCACAGCTTCCGTCAGCCAATGCCCGTTCAGATAGACCGCGCCCGTGTGATGCTCGCGCCCTTTAGCGTTGAACCAGTCACCGCTGATAAGGTCGGCAAACGGGTTGAAATCCCCGAAGAATTCACCAGAAAGAATGACTTGCCACGTGTCCTCCCCAACCTTCTCCCAGCCCGTGACAACCTCTGATCCCTTAATCACCACCTTCTCATCTGGGGCAGCCTGGTAGACGATCCGATTCAGGTCCGACTCACCGCCGCGCGGCGGGTCGATCCGCTCGCGGTAAACACCCTCATGTACGGTAATCACGTCGCCTGGCTGTGCCAGCTCGGCAGCTGCTGAAATCGTCCGGAACCGGTTCTCGTCCGTACCGTCGTTCAGATCATCGCCCTGCGGCGACACATGAAATTCAGTGGCCGATGCGTGGTCAGGCAAGACGCCAATATCCGTGACAGCGAACACAGCAAGCGGAACGGCAAACGAACAGAACACGCCACGAAGCTACCCCCTGATCCAGCCGGTGTCAATGAAGACAAAACCTTGTTGTATTCAAGGAAGGTTGTGCTATTTCAAAGGTTTTGCCCTTGAACCCGCACCCGCCGGGTACGTTCCACTGAAACAGGCGTATAGCTCTGTAGGACGACGTGCAAATCGCAAGACTGCTCCCCATAGTGTTGGCACTCTTCACGATGCAGTTCCACAACTGCATTGAAAGCTACGTCCTGCCTGACGACACCGTCTGCACCGTCTGCCCTGAGCTCGATCTCATCGAAGCTGAGGAAGAGCATGCAGGCGAATCAGAAGAGCACAACGACTGCCACGACTGCTGCGATCTCGACTCATGTCATGAGACCGATCTAGACATACCCGCGCTGCAGACGGGCCAGTACAACACGTTCTTCGCTGTGATCCCCACTCGGGTCACTGTCCTGGCCTTCAAAACGGCTACAGGCCCAGCGATCTCCTTCCTCACCGAAGAGTCGCTGCCCAATGCTCCCCCGAGCACCCGCCTATCCCGCGGTCCCCCTCTCCACGTGAACGTTTAGTTCGCCCGGCGCAACTGCGCCTGGCCACGACCGTGGAGACACCCTTGAAAAAAACCATAACAATCGCAATGTGCCTGATCGCAGGCGCTGCGCACACACAACAGACGCTTTCACAATCGTCGGCCGTCCGCATAGCATTGGGCAGCCGGGAATCGATCAAGGCGGCACGCCTCAACCTCGATCAGGCTGTGGCATCCGCCCGAGCACTTGGCGCCTACCCAGCACCAGAGCTCGGACTCGGGTACTCGACCAGACCGGAGATCGGAGGCACCGACCACGATCTATTCCTCAGCCAGAAGCTCGACATATTTGGGCGTCGAACAGCCGGGAAGAAGGTCGGTGAGGCCATGATCCTTGAGGCCGCCGCCAACTACAGAGCAGCTCAAATCAGCGTTCAAGACGAAGTGCTGCGGGCCCTCAGCGAGGCTGCTGCCGCGATCGAGCTCAATCAACTCTCATCACAGCTCTTAGAGGTGTCTGAAAAGCTGAAGACTGCAGCAGAAAGACGCCTGGAAGAGGGCAGGATTCCTGAAGTTCAGGTCACTAGGGCTGCCATCGAGCACTCGAGAGCACTCCAGGCTTCGCACCTGCGCACCGCCCAGATGAAGGCCGCTATCAGTCGCCTCGCAGGAGCCCTCGGCTACGAAGCCGCGTCGCCTCTCGATGTCGACCCTGCCCTGTTGATCTCGCTCCCGGAGGGGCACAGGTTCCCGGACCACCGTGCTGATCTGATGCTTCTCAAAGCCCAGATTCAATCAGCCCAGGCTGACCAGAACCTGATCAAGGCAGGAAACAAGCCTGAACTCAAGATATCTGCAAGGCGATCAGGCTGGAATGGCGGCCGTGCCAACTATGGGGCTCGAATCCAGCTTTCAATGCCGGTCGGTCCCTCCGGCCAGGTCAGGAGTCAGCTCAAGGCCGCCAAGCATCGGGCTGCAGCAGGCGAAGCCGCCTTGAAGGACGCCACGCTGCTGGCTGTGACTGAAATAGAGGCAATCAACACCGAACTCAAGGCTGCCATCGCACAGCGAAACGCCTACCATTCAATCGCTAAAACGGCAGCTGACCTCGTCCGAAAGTCACAGATCGGATTCGACAAGGGCGCATCAACGCTCGTCGAAGTCCTCGACGCAACCCGTGCCCAGCGCGAAGTGGAGGAGGAGGCTGCCCAAGCCCAGCTCCGCGTCGCCCTCATCACCGCAGACCTATTCCGGGCATCCGGATTCCTCATTGGAGGAGAAAAATGAAGCCAACAATATCGATCTCAATCCTAGCCGCAATTCTGCTGACCGCTGCATGCGGTCCGGAGCCTGCCGCCGCAATCGACCTGCACGATGATGAAGAGTCCGGCGGCGAGCTCACTCTCTCCGATGAAGCTGAGCGGACAATCGGCATCGAACTCGAAACGGCCGCTTACAGGCCGATGCAGGCGTCAATGACCGTGCCCGGCATCGTTGAGGGCACAACTCAGGGCAGGGCGCTCATCACGCCTCCCGTCGACGGGCGCGTGACTCAAATCAACGTGCAGATGGGGCAGTCCGTCAAGAAGGGTGATCGGATTGCCGTGATCGAATCTCCCGACCTCGCCCAGGCCTGGGCTGCCGCCGCACAAGCTGAAACTGCCGAGACTGCAAGCGCAGCAGCGCTAGCCGAAAGAGAATCAGAACTGAGACTGTCGCAGGGCCGCCTCGATGCAGCGCAGCAGTTCCTTGCTCAGCAGCGCACTCTGGCGGAGGCCGGTGCCTTCAGTCAGGCGCCCCTTCTCAAGGCTCGCACCGAGTTGACAGAAGCTCAAAGCGAACTGTTGAACGCTCAGCGAGAAGACAGAGCCCACGACGAGCGCATTGTCCACATCAAAGCGCTGTACGAAGAAGGGCTGGTCTCCAGATTTGACCTTGAAACTGCTCTTCTGGAGCATCAAGAGGATCAGGTGCGTCTCAACGCTGCCACGGCTAAACTTGAGGTGGCACAGGCCAACTTTGACCGAGAAGAGTCGATTTCAAAGAGCGGACTTCTCAATCAGCGAGAGCTTCTCACTGCTGAATCTGCTGTCCAGGATGCTGAATTCGAAGTTCAGCGTGCTCAGATAGCAGTCGAATCTGCCGCGTCACACCTCGCCAGCTCTCAGAAGGCGGTCGAGATCGCCAAGTCCTCGTATCGCGCATCTGCCGGTGACGGGCAGGCTTCAGGCGGAAGAGTGGAGATCCTCGCGCCCATCGACGGTGTGGTCACTCACATCGACGTCACCATCGGCCAGGCCGTCGACCGAACTCAGGAGCTGATGGACATCGAAAACCTCGACTCCATATGGGTCACCGCAAGTGTCCAGGAGGCCGATGCCGCCAAAGTTGCAGCAGGCAACCTGTGCCGGGTCTCTACAAGTACTGGTGAGATCTTCAAAGGCGTCATCCAGCTGATCAGCGGCCGCATCGACCCTGAGACGCGCACGATGCCGGTCCAATGCTTGATCACGGGCGCGGCAGGCCAGCTCAAACCGAATATGTTCGCCGACGTCGAAATCGCCTATGGCGAGGCATCGGACATGCTCGCCGTCCCTTCCTCAGCCTTGATCGTCGAAAAGAGCGGGCACCACGCCCTCTTCACAAAAGACGACCACGGCTTCGAGCCGCGAGACGTCGAAGTCGGCCTCTCGGCCGGCGGCTACACACAGATCCTCGAAGGCCTTGAAGAAGGCGACACAGTCGTCACGGCAGGAGTGCTGTCTCTCAAGGCCGAGCAAGACAAGAGCGGACTCGCGGGGCACGCCCACTAGCCATGCTTGAAAAACTGCTGAATTTCAGCATCAAGCAGCGCTTCTTGATGATCGTGGCTTCGGTCGTGCTCGTCGTGGTCGGCTATGTCTCCTGGACACAGCTGACGCTCGACGCGGTTCCAGACATCACGACCAACCAGGTCACGGTAAACACCAACACCGGCGGCATGGGGCCGCAGGAGGTTGAGAAGCTCGTCACTTTCCCGGTCGAAACGACCATGGCCGGACTTCCGGGCGTCAAAAACGTCCGCAGCCTCAGCCAGTACGGCCTCTCCCAGGTCGTCGTCACCTTCCAAGATGACGTCGACACTTACTTCGCTCGCCAGCTGGTGAACGAGAAGCTCGCCAGCGTTCGCGAGGATCTGCCAGACAGCGTCGGCGCGCCAGAAATGGGCCCCGTATCCACCGGTCTCGGCGAGATCTACATGTACGCGCTGGAGAGCGACACCATGGACATTCTCGACCTTCGAGAACTTCAGGACTGGGTAATCGCTCCCCAGCTGCGCACCGTCCCTGGCGTCGTCGCAGTCAATGCCACCGACTCCAACGAGAAGCGGTACAAAATCGTCCTCGACGTCCAAAAAATGCGGGCACGTGGCATTGGTGTCGATGAAGTCGCGGGTGCCCTGGAGGCGAACAACTCTAACGCCGGCGGCGGCGTCATTGACCGCGGCGATGAGCAGATGACAGTCCGCTCCGTCGGCTGGGTTCAGTCGGAGGAGGACATTGCGTCCATCGTCATCAAGAGCACCGGTGGTGTGCCGGTTCTCATCGGCGATATCGCCGCGGTTGAAGTCGGATCGCTCTCGAAGACGGGAATCAGCACCAAAGACGGCCAGCAGGCGATGGTCGCCACGATCTTGATGCTGAAGGGCGCCAACGGCCGCACCGTGGCCCTCAACGCTGACGCCAAGGTCAACGAGATTCGCGACCAGCTTCCGGAGGGAGTAACCCTCACAACCGTCTACAACCGTGCGGACCTTGTCAACGCGACAGTCCACACGGTCCAGATGAACTTGATCGAAGGCGGCATCCTGGTCGTTGTCGTTCTCCTGATCTTCCTCGGCAACTTCCGCAGCTCGCTGATCGTTGCTCTCGTGATCCCTCTCTCGATGCTCCTCGCGGTCATCGGGATGAACAAGTTCGGCGTGTCCGGCAACCTCATGAGCCTCGGCGCAATCGACTTCGGTCTGATCGTGGATGGTGCGGTCGTCATGGTGGAGAACACCATAAGGCGGCTCGCCATGGCCAGAGAATACGCGGGCCGCACCCTCAGCAGAGAGGAGGTCCGCGAGACGGTCTGGGAGGCCTCAAAAGAGGTTGCCAAGCCCACAGCTTTCGCTGTAACGATCATCACGGTCGTCTATCTCCCCCTCCTCTCCCTCCAGGGAACAGAAGGGAAGATGTTCACGCCGATGGCGCTCACGGTTGTGTTCGCTCTGCTCGGAGCGCTCGCGCTGACGCTTCTGCTCGTTCCCGCCCTCTGCAGCATGCTGCTCTCGGGAGACACGAAAGAAGGCAAGAACGTCGTCATGGATACGTTCAGCCGTGCTTACACAGCTGCGCTAGGGTTCGCATTGAAGCAGCGCGCTATTGTCGTTACCGGTGCAGCTGCGCTGGTCGCGCTGTCTGCGTTCATGTTCGGCCGCTTAGGCTCCGAGTTCATCCCTCAGCTCGATGAAGGCTCGCTGGCAATCCAGAGTCTCCGCCTCCGCACCGTCGGGCCCGCTGAGACCATCAAGCTGGTCACCGCGAAGGAAAGAAAGGTGCTCGAAGTGCCTGAAGTCACAACTGTCTTCAGCCGTACCGGAACGCCCGAAATTGCCACCGACCCGATGCCGCTTAGCCTCACCGACAGCTTCGTGATGCTCAAGCCCCGCAAAGAGTGGCGTGAGGGCCTTACCAAGGAGGATCTCGTTGAAGAGATCGAGCACAAGCTGAAGGATGTGCCGGGCCAAGGCTACGGCTTCACCCAGCCCATTCAACTCCGCTTTGACGAGCTGACGTCCGGCGTCAAAGCAGACCTTGGCATCAAGGTCTTTGGTGAGGACTTGGACGAACTTCGAGATGTGGCTGAGCAGGTGGAAGCTGCCCTCATGACTGTCCCTGGCGCGACCGATGTCAGCGTTGAGCAGGTGGATGAAATCCCGTCGCTCGACATCGTGGTCAAGCGGTCTGCTTTGGCCCGATACGGAGTCAGCGCAGCAGCAGTCCAGCAGTGGATTCAGCTCGCTTTAGGCAGCGAGTCGATCGGCCAGCTGATCCGAGGCGACCGGAGATTCGACATCGTGCTGGCGTTGCCTCCTGATGTCCGCTCAGACTTCACGGAGCTCGAGCGCCTGCCTGTCTCTCTCCCCAATGGTCAGACGGTGCCGCTATCGACGCTTGCGGAGCTCAAGGTTGTCGCCGCCCCGGCGCAGATCAGCCGCGAGTCAGGGAAGCGCAAAGTGGTCGTCTCGGCCAACGTCCGCTCCCGCGACCTCGGCACGTTCGTCAAGGATGCAAAAGCTGCGATTGGCGAGCAGGTCGATATGCCGGACGGAGTCTATCTCGCCTACGGCGGTCAGTTCGAAAACCTTGAGCGTGCCGCCAACCGCCTGACGATTGTAGTTCCGGTCGCACTGGCGATGATCTTCGTGCTGCTGTTCCTGACCTTTGGGTCGGTCAAGCAGTCGCTCCTGATCTTCACCGGAGTGCCGCTAGCGGTCACAGGTGGAGTCATCGCGCTCGCCGCACGTGACCTGCCGTTCAGCATCTCTGCAGGGGTTGGGTTCATTGCCCTCTCCGGCCTGGCGGTGCTCAACGGGGTGGTCATGGTCTCCGCGATCAACAACCTCCGATCAGAGGGCCTCTCAGTGCCTGACGCCGTCCGCCAAGGCGCCACTCAGCGCCTGCGGGCAGTGTTGATGACTGCACTGGTAGCAGCCCTCGGCTTCATCCCGATGGCCCTAAACACCGGCATCGGTGCCGAGGTCCAGCGCCCCCTGGCAACAGTCGTCATCGGCGGCATCATCAGCGCCACAATCCTCACCCTCCTAGTCCTCCCGATCCTGTACATCCTCTTCGAGAAAGATGTGCCGTTGCAGGTGGACTAGTTCCGGCTCCCCCTCCTCCTTTCTCGCGGAGCGAAAAGGAGGAGCGGGCTGGGGGGTGGAGGTTCTCAGGATTGGCCTCTCTCCCGGCTTGGTGCGGGGGAGATTAGAGACGGGGCGGTTCTTACGTTTGGTCCCCTCTCCTTCGCTTTCAGCGAGGGGGAGGGTTAGGGAGGGGGCCGGGAGCGTAGCGTAATCTGGCCTCTCCCCCGGCTTGGGGCGGGGGAGATTAAGAGAGGGGGCCGGCTTTCAGCCGGTACGCGCGGTGGGCGATAAGACCGCTCCCGATGGTCGCAGCCCCCTCCTGTCCTTCGGACATCCTCCCCCACCATTCGTGGGGGAGGAGTGGATCGTGCTCAACTTGTTGACGGAATCAAATACCAAGATTCCCCGTACTCCACACCATGAGCAAAATCCAGATCACCCGCCGAGATGTCCTCGCCTCCGCCCTGGCCGCTCCTCTCCTCCTCAGACCAGCCGCTGCACAAAGAGAAAGCCCTGACGCCCTCGACGCCGAGGCCGTCAAGGACTTCGTCATCGCCGGGCACGGAAATCTGGATAAGGTCAAAGAGATGCTCAAAGCCACTCCCGGCCTCCTCAACGCCACCTGGGATTGGGGAGGAGGCGACTTCGAATCCGCCCTCGGCGGGGCAGGCCACATGGGCCGCCACGACATCGCCGACTTCCTGATCGGGGAAGGCGCGCGTGCCGACATCTTCGTCCACGCAATGAAAGGCGACCTGGAGGTTGTCAAGGCGATGCTTGCCAAGTATCCAAACCTTAAGGACGCCAAGGGCCCGCACGGAATCAGCTTGATCCGGCACGCTGAAAAGGGCGGCGAGGCTTCGAAGGCCGTGCTGAACTACATCGAAGGAATCTGATTTGCCTTGCGCTCGTTGCGCTTTCTCACATAGATGAACGCCGCAATCCCTCCGAAAAACACTGTCGCAGCGATCCAGAGCCCCAGCTTGATGAGATTACGTATGTCTCGGAACCAGAGTGTGCCCGCCTGAGGCCCCAACGTCTCCAAGTCAAGTGCAGGCACTTCGGTATAGCCCGCCCAAAAGTCGGCATGAGTGTCGGGGTGCTCGCCTTGCTCCAGCTTGGGCATCATGAATTCAAGCCGATTCTGCGTGTACGCGTCCCCATTTGCACGCAGCTTCGAATAGATGTCCTCTCTCTCCTCCTTGGAAAGTGCGGAGGATCCGTGACCGGCATAGAACGTCCAAATTGTCTCCTTCGAAAAGAGAGACGGCGCGCCCGCGTCCTTGAGCTCTGCAGCCCTCATTTCGGCTAGGCTGCCGATGACCGCCCTCTCCTTGCTGGTCAGCACTCCGCCCAGGAAGGAGTACATGTCAGGGCTCTTCCATCCGCCCCCCATCACAACCATCCCCGTGACGCCCTCGATGATCTTGTCCCAGTGCTCCGCCTGGTCAACGCCTTCCGGGTTGACGAACGTCTCGTAGAAGTGCGACGTCCGCTGCCTAGGCTCCGGATCGAGGCGCTCATTGAGGAGCATCTCCATTAGAAACAGCTGAACGAACTCTCGCCCAAAGTGGGCTTCCGGATTGATTTCCAGGGCAGGGTCAATCTCGGTGATCGCCTGTTCTAAGTCACCAAACTCTGTGGTTGATGCTCCCCGCTGCAGCCAGTCATGAACCCGAACCGTTCCAAGGTTGGCGTAGAGCTTGTAAAGATGATCCTGCAGGTCAGGATCATTCGCGTCGACAGCCGCAATCCGATCCTCCAGCATTGGAATCGCCTCAGCGCTGCGCCCCAGCTTGTCGAGCGCGACCGCCACATTCCCGTAGGCCATGAGCGACTCAGGATCGGCCTCAATCTCAGCCAGCGAGCGCTCAAGCCGCATCTCGTAATAGAGGTCCGGGTTACGGTCAAACCGGCCAGCAATCGCATCCATCACGGATGGCAGGCCTTCACCCTCCATCGCGACCGTGTCGTTGTCCCACAGGCAGGCGGCCGCCGCGGCTGCGATGCCAAGAACGAGAATCAGAAGTCCAGCGCGTACTTTCATTTCTCTCCGGTCCAAGTTTTCGGACGTCAGGAGGCAGCGAGTCGTTGCTTGGTGGGCCGTTCTTCTTTTACTGGCCTCTCCCCCGCGCATGGCGGGGAGATCAGAGAGGGGGCTGCGACCGTAGGGAGCGGTCTTATCGCTAGCCGCGAAGACCGGCTGAAAGCCGGCCCCCTCCTAGCCTCCCCCACCCCAAGTGGGAGAGGGACCAATCCAACTCCCATTTCCCGTGTGCCATGGACAGGCGCTCCCAGCGTTTGTCCGTGCTTCTCACCGCCCAAGACACGGACAAGCCCAAAGCGGCCTGTCCGTGGCACACAATCCGCGAGCCGCTGAAGTTCTAATCGCCAGGCGCACCGAGGTTATGCCAGACTCACTCCTACGACATCATGAGCAATTCCAGATTCCTTCAAGAGTCAGACCTGCGCAGACTCAAATGGCGAAGCGTCGGACCAGCCCTCATGGCAGGCCGAGTCTCCGCGCTCGCATTCGAGCCAGGAAACGCCAAAACCTTCTACGTCGGCTACGCGACAGGCGGCGTCTGGAAATCCGACAATCTCGGCATCACCGTCACCCCCATCTTCGAAAAAGAGAAGACCGCCTGCATCGGCTCCATTCAAGTCGCCCACGCAGGGGCAGACTGGCCAGGCTGGGAAGGCGACGACAAGAAGCTCACCAAGAAGAAGCGCGAAGAGAAGGGCAAAGGCAAGATCATCTGGGTCGGCACCGGCGAGGGCAACAATCGCAACTCCTCTTCCTGGGGCTGCGGCATGTATCGCTCCACAGATGGCGGCACAACCTGGGATCATCTCGGCCTAGAAAACACCCACGACATCCCCAGCCTAGCCCTCGACCCAAGGGACCCCGACGTCTGCTACGCAGCCGCCCTCGGCCACCTCTGGGGCCACAACAAGGAGCGCGGCGTCTACAAGACCACCGATGGCGGCAAGACCTGGATCCCCGTCCTCCAGATCGACGACAAAACCGGCTGCTGCGAGGTCCACATCGACCCCAAGAATCCGGACACGGTCTACGCGGCGATGCACTATCGCCTCCGCACGGCCTACAGCTTCCACAGCGGCAGCGAGAAAGGCGGGATTTACAAAAGCACCAACGGCGGCAAGACCTGGAAGAAGCTCACCAAGGGCCTCCCCAAAAACACCGGCCGCATCGGCATGGACGTCTTCGAGAGCGACCCGAACATCTTGATCGCCACGGTTGAATCCAAAGACGGCGGCTCAGCAGACATCCGCGACGACCGCAGCAAAGCAGGCGGCGTATTCCGCAGCGAAGACGGCGGCAAATCCTGGGATCGCCTAAGCGTCCGCACACCCCGAGGCTGGTATTTCGGCACGATATACCTCGACCCGAAAGACAGCCAGCGCGTCTACCAGCTCGGCTGGTACACGGAAGTTTCAGATGACGGAGGCAAGACATTCCGGCGCGGATTCGGCGACAAGATGCACGTCGATATGCATGCCTTGATCATCAACCCGGACGACACGGATCACATCATCAATGGCAGCGATGGCGGCACTTACCAGACTTTCGACAAGGGCAAGAATTGGCAGTTTTTCAACACCCACGCGGTCGGCCAGTTCTACAACGTCTCTTATGATCTGAGCGATCCCTATCGCATCATCGGCGGCCTCCAGGACAACGGAACCTGGGTGGGCCCGAGCAGTGGAACACGGCTCGATGACCAGGATGATGGCGTCACCATCAAGACGGGCACAACCAACGCAGATTGGGAAAACGTGCTCTGGGGCGATGGCTTCCACGGCGACTTTGACCCGACAAACCCGGACATCGTCTACGGCGAATGGCAGGGCGGAAACATCACCCGGATCAACATCAAGACCGGCAAAAAAGAGGTTGTTGCACCAGCGCCAGCCGAAGGCCAGCCAAGAGTCAGATTCAACTGGAACAGCCCCTTCTTCGTCTCGCACCACGACCCGAAGGTGATCTACCTGGGCGGCAACCACGTGTTCAAGCTCACCGCACGAGGAAGCAAGTGGAAGCAGATCAGCCCCGACCTCACGACCAACGATATCAAAAAGGCCGTGACCGTCGGCTCGACCGCCGAAACTCACTGCACAGTCGTGACGCTCAGTGAATCAGAGCTCCAAAAAGGCCTCCTCTGGGCTGGTTCTGACGATGGCCTGATCCACGTCACGCAAGACGACGGCAAGAATTGGGCTGATGTCACTCCGAAGCTCACGAAAGGCCGCTATATCAGTCGGATCGACGCATCCCACCACGATACGAAGACTGCATACGCCAGCGTCGACGGACACCGATCAGACGACATGGAGCCCTGCATCATCGCCACCAGCGACAGCGGTAGAACCTGGAAGGCGATCACTGCAGACCTGCCGAAAGGGAACAGCGTCAAGGTCGTCCGCGAGGACAAATGGAACCCGGATGTGCTCTATGCAGGCACGGAACAGGGCATGTTCGTCTCGGTTGACCGAGGCAAGGCATGGACGAAATTCCATGGCTCAAACCTGCCGACCGTTCCGGTCGACGACATCAAACAGCACCCGGTCACAAAGGACCTGATCATCGGCACGCACGGCCGATCGATCTGGGTCTTTGACGACGCCTCGCTCGTATCAGGATTGACCTCCAAAGCGATGGGCAAGGCGATCCACGCCTTCGATGTCGTGCCGGCCAAGCCCCGCTACATGCGCGGATACGGAGGCCTCTGGACCGACCAGCTCTTCCGAGCAGAAAACCGCCCGCAAGGCGCAGTCATCAACTACTGGCTCAACGAGTACACCGAGGATTCAGTTGAGATTTCGATTGCGAACGAAGCTGGCCTCGAAGTCAAAAAGCTCACCGGCACAGCTGGCCCTGGCTTGAATCGCGCAGTCTGGGATCTCCAGCCCAAAGAGCAGATGCAGCTCGCCGACAAAGGCGAAGAGCCCTGGATGCCCCACTTCGTCGATCCGGGCACCTACACCGCGACGCTGAAACTCGGCAAGAAGAAGGTCAAGACTATAGTCGAAGTCCTTCCGATGTCAAGTTAATTCTGGTCCCCCCTCCTCCTTTCTCGCGAAGCGAAAAGGAGGAGGGGGTTAGGGGGTGGAGGTTTCTGGAGATTGGTCCCCTCTCCTCCTAGCTCGGTAGGAGGAGTGGGTTAGGGTGAGGAGGTTCTGGAGCAAGCCGAGTGGTCTGCGCCGAGAAACCTCCATCCCTCTACCCCCTTCCTCCTCTCGAACGAGGAGGAAGGGGGCTTCCAATCATCCTTACAAGAGCCACGGCTTT
>JALGYA010000282.1 GCA_029824475.1 Fimbriimonadia bacterium
GAGCGCTTTCAACGACAGCTAGTGGCAAGTCGGAAGCCAGGGTCAGGGCAGCGTTCTCATTCTTCGAACACAGACTCAATGTTAGGTCCCCCTCCTAACCTCCCCCGCGATCCGTGGGAGAGGGACCAATCTGGCCTCTCCCCCGCTTGGGGCGGGGGAGATTAAGAGAGGGGGCCGGCTCTCAGCCGGTGCTGGCGCTCTGCCGTAAGACCGCTCACAAAGTTCGCAGCCCCCTCCTAACCTCCCCCACCATTCGAGGGAGAGGGACCAAACCTAAACCAGATTCGTGTGCAATGGACAGGCGCTCCCAGCGTTTGTCCGTGCGGCCATCCACAAAGACACGGACAAGCCCAAAGCGGCCTGTCCATGGCACACGGAATTTGATTGCATCCATAGGCTGCTATCCAGCACCCGCACAAACCAACCGACTAAACTGAGACATGGCGTATTGGCTGATGAAGCAGGAGCCCGAGATCTTCGGGATCGACGACCTGGAGAAGATCGGGAAGCCCGTGAAGTGGAAGAAGAGCAGAAATTACCAAGTCCGGAACAGCTTCCGCGACGACATGAACCCCGGTGACCTCGCCTTCTTCTACCACTCGAATGCCAAGCCGGCCGGTGTTGCCGGAGTCATGCGCATAGCATCCGAAGCTTATCCAGACCCAACTCAGTTCGACCCGGACTCAGATTATTACGACCCGAAGAGCAAGAAGGACAGTCCAACATGGCTCAGCGTCGATGTCGAATTCGTGGAAAAGTTCGACCGAGTGATCCCGCTTACGGAGCTCAAATCCAGCGCAGGCCTCGAAGACATGTGGGTCTGCCGCAAGGGCAACCGCATCAGCGTCACCCCGGTCACAGCAGAAGAGTGGGCGATCGTCCTCAAGCTGGCAGAATCAGATTAATTGAACCGAACCGGCGAGAACCGCGTATGATGGGCCAGGCAGCACCATGAGCATCCTCACTGCAGCACTCTGCGCGGCAATCTGCACCGCGCCAGCGGACTCCATTGATCTCACAGCCAAACTCAAAGAAGGCGCTGAGTCCAAGTACCAGTTCACGTTTGCCGGCGGCGGCGGCGGATTCGATGTCGAGTTCACTCTCGATTGGACTCAGAAGGTCGGCAAAAAGGGCGACAAAGGCGTTACGGCGGTCCACTACGAATTGAGTGCTCCCAAGGTCACATTTGGCGGCGAAGTTCAAGAGGATGGTGAAGGAAGCGAACTTGACCTTAATCTCGACAAGCACGGGATGCCCACGAATTTTGGAGAGGACAACGAAGCGATGTTCATCTTCGTCAGCAGAGCCTGCCAGTTCCTGCCCGCCAAGTCCGTGGAAGTCGGCTCAGACTTTGAGATTAAATGGGAGGCGGGTGAAGCAAGCTTGGAAGGCAAGGGCACACTGAAGGGCACAAAGGAAGTTGACGGCAAGAGCCTGGTTTTGATCGCCTACGAAGCTGTGTTCTCTCCTGACGGCGAGCAGCCTGCAGACGTGGAAATCGAAACCTTCTTCGACCCTAAAAACATGTCGGTCGTCAAGTCCTCTGGCACCGCGTCAATGGACCAGGGTGATTTCGACCTCACCCTGAAACTCGTCAAATAATCAGCTTCCAGGGCCCGGCGGCATCTGCTCCGGGCCCTTGTTGCGCGTCAGGGGTCCCATCCACTGCATCCCCCACATTTCTGGGCCGTAGCACCATCATCAGGCGCGCATAGCCGCGCCGAGGTGCAGAAATCATGACTTTGCTATCAGCCGCCGTACTCTCGGCCGCACTCATCGCCCCAGCA
The DNA here is from genome assembly GCA_029824475.1 of Fimbriimonadia bacterium. GTDB lineage: Bacteria > Armatimonadota > Fimbriimonadia > Fimbriimonadales > Fimbriimonadaceae > JALGXY01. The sequence goes on from JALGYA010000282.1 coordinate 1,788, forward strand.
GAGGCGATCGACCTCAAACACAACTTCAAAGAGGGCAAGAAAGCCCACTACGAATTCGTCATCGCTGGTGAACAGGGCGGCTCTGAAGTCGAGCTTTTCGCAGCGTGGACCCAGACTGTCGGCAAGAAGGGCAAGTCTGGACGCATCAGCATGTCCATCACCGAAGGCACTCACTCCGTCTGGGCAGGCGGCCAGGAAGTGGAAGGCGAGGATGGGATCGAGCTCACCATGTCACTCGACAAATACGGGATGCCTGACTCGTTCCACACGGAAGGAAACGACATCTACTTCCAGGCTGGCCAGATGCTTCAATACCTGCCAAGCAGAGAGGTTAACGTTGGATCAGAATTTAAGATCAAATGGGAGTCTGGCGGAGCCGAATTCGTCGGCGCCGGCACGCTCGAAGGCTTAGTCAAGCTGGAAGGCAAGGACCTCATCAAGATCCACTACGACGTCGACATGACGCCCGCCGACGACTCGCCGGCAACGCTCATCTTCGACACCTGGTTCAACCCAAAGACGATGCAGGCTGTCAAGTCAGAAGGCGAAATCGACATGGATCAGGGTGCGTTCGAAATCGAGCTCACACTCAAAACCAAGAAGAAATAACCACAGACAAAAAGGCCCGGCAGTTCTAAGCCGCCGGGCTTTTTTGCGTCTACTTCCAGGCGATGTCAGCGCCGGTCATCGACCAGTCCAGACCGAAGTAGCCCGTCGCCTCGATCCCAGCAGCGCCCGCGCGCAGAACCGAGGATCGTGTGACATACAGGTCAGGATAGTGAACGCCAGCCAGGAAGTACTGGAACGCCTCAGTCGTCTTCATCCCTTCCAGCCCTGAGCCTGTTACCACTCCGACAGCCGCATTCGGCTCGTCCGGCCTTGGCCACACGTAGATCGCAGCCAGATCGTCACCAGTGAGTGTCTTCTCACCGATCTTCACAGAACCCCGGCTCACCTGCATCGGCGAATCGCCCAGCAGCTCGTCCCAGCAGCTGAGCGTGTCGCTGTTTCCGTACACGATCACACTGCGGCCACGATAGTAGCCGGCGTCGAAGTCTCGGTCGGAGATCATCTCAGAATCGCCGCAGCCGCGGTACCACCACTTCTGCGCATCGAGCCGAGCGCGTGCCAGGCTCCAAGCGTTCTCCTCTGGAGTGCCAGCCGTCGAGTAGACCTGGATGAAGTTGTTGTCAAACGCCGACTTGAACCGGCCATATCGGGCCGGATGCTTCGCTCTCGCAACATGTGTCCGTACCCGCTGCCAAGCGCCGCCCAGCTTCTCCAAGTGAAGCCTGCCGCCCGACGGCCACGCCAGGCCCTCAAGCTTCGTCCC
>JALGYA010000283.1 GCA_029824475.1 Fimbriimonadia bacterium
TGGAACTCAGGCGAACCAAAGATCAGCGCTGCTGCCGCATCTGCAGCCTTGGCGCAGTTGGTCGCTGTTACGCCATCAGGTGCTTCTGCAGCAGCAGCCTTGACGAGGATGCCCTTCTTATCTTCCAGCTTCCCTGCATCAAAGACTTCAATCAGCGAGTCGACGAGCTCCGCTGCCGTTTCAGGCCTTCCGAGACGCTGGAAGACCTGCTGGTTTTGTCGCCTGGCCTGATTCCGGTTCCCTTGGCGTTGGCCAAAGAGACGCTTTGACCATTTCATTCGCTCAATCATAGTCGCGGAGGAGATCCACGCCTGACCGCCAGTCCAGCCAGATACATCCGGAGGATCGAGCAGGTCCATGCCCATCGACCTCATGACAACGCTTGTTGAAGTCCCAAACCGTGCGGCGCGGCCACCTGTCTTCTCTTCGGCGTTGAGGGCCGTTCTGTAGGCCGCCTCACCCTGCCCGAGCTGGCGCATCGTACCGATGCAGAAGTCGACCGGGCTCTTAACAACGCCCGTCTTCGCCTTTTCGCTGTAGAACTCCTTCGACTCCATGATCGCGCGGACCAGGACGCTGATGTCGAGATCGCTTGCATAAAACTTTTCGGTCAGGCGTTCGAGCAGTGTCGGCGAGGGCTCTGGATAGACGAAGTACTCCCACATTTTGAGGGCGAGGTATCGTGCGGTCTGCTTGTCCTTGCAGAGGATGTCGAGGATGTCGTCGCCGCCCAAGTTGCCCGACTTGCCGAGCACGGTCTTCATGCCGTTGTCGTGCTCACCCGGGATGACAACAAATCGCGACTGCGGATTCGGTCGCTGGAACTCCCTGACACGCTGCGCGCCACGGAACCCAAACGTCCAGCCGGTAAACGCCCGGGCCGCCTCGCTGATGTCCTCCTCCGTGTAGCCGTTGTCCACACCAAGGGTGAACAGCTCCATCACCTCTCGAGCGAAGTTCTCGTTGGGGCTTCCTTTGACGTTTTCGTTATTGTCCAGGAAGTAGAGCATCGCGGGATCTTTGCTGACCCGACCGAGAAGCGTGCGGAACTTGCCGGTCGCCCCCGATCTCAGAAGATTGATATGCCGGGTCATGGTGGCCGGAATGGAGACTTTCTGGGCGCCCACGCCAAAGTGGTCATGCCAGAAGAGGGTCAGTTTCTCTTCGAGAGGCCGCTGGCTGGCGAGCAGCCGAACCGCGTAGACCCCTTTGGTCACTACCATGTTGGTGTTGCCGTTGCTGTTTTGGAAGACGACGGGATCGATGTCTTCCCACCGCTCTGGAACAGATTTATAGTCGAGCAGCTTCTCGATGGCCGCCTTGTGTCCACCGCGGCCGAATTCTCTGACTTCGCTCTCGCTCGCACCCAACCCGAACCTGTTTAGGAGGTGGGCGGTCTTCTGTCGTTCCGTCATCTCGGCCATGCATGGCCAGACGCTCAAACCGCCCGCTGGGTTCACAGGCCGTTAAATGAAAAGGCCTTCACCAAAGGTGAAGGCCTACGACAAATTGAGGTTCCCGAAGGGCTACTCTTCTTTGGCGTTCGTGGCTTTGAATGTCGCCTCGTTGACGAACTTATAAAGCGTCCGTCCGTCATGGCTCGCCTTCAGAGCGTAGCGAACCTGTTCACCGTTCTTGGTCTTCCTCACCATTCGAGTCTTGGCGATGTTGTCCTCAGTGACGTCAACATGAGATCGAGTTTTCAGATCGTAAAACTGCATTGAACCCTCTGCTCTCCATCTCCCAATTGGGAGTTGTGATTGCATGGCCTCCAGCTTCTGCACTTGGCTTCAGCCTTCAGACCGTAAATAGTTTGGCCTGAGTTGAACCTAACCTGCAAGCCCGAATGCCACATTTTGCAAAAAAATCCCTCTGGTAACCTAGCAGAATGCGATCTGGAGGGCCAAAAACCGAATTTGAGGCGAGGGCAATCGCCGTCATGCGAACCGGCGGCCTGAGGATCACTCGCCCCCGGCTCGCTGTAATTCGGGCCCTGGAAGGCGCAGAATCGGCCCTGAGCCCCAACTCCCTGCACTCCAGAATCCGGGCAGAAGGCCAAAAGATCGACCTGGTCAGCGTCTACAGAATTCTGTCCGCGCTCGTTGAGCTCGGTCTGGTTCACCGCATCGGATCTGCGGATGGGTACCGAGCCTGCACACTCGGCGGAGATCATTCCGCCCACGGTCAGCACCTCGTCTGCTCCAGCTGCCTGCGGACACTGGAGTCGAGCATCTCGGACGCAGTCGTTTCTGAGGGACTAAGGGCGGCGAAGGAAGCGGGCTACGCGAGCGGCGCAGTGCAGGTGGAGATCATTGCCGTCTGCCCCAAATGTCAAGCCTCCCCTGCGGACTAAGTCCACAGAGGAGGCTTTGGTTTTCCCGACGGCCTAGAGCAGCGGGATTGAGCGGGAGAACTGCACAGTTCCCGATTCGTTGTACTGCATGCCCTCAACGTTGAGCCGGTCACCCCAGCTCTTGGCTGAAAGGATCTTTACAACATCCTGAGCCTTCGTGATCTCTTCGCCGTCGATGGAGGTGATCACGTCACCAACTTCGAAGCCAAGCTGAGAAGCGATGCCGCCTTCCGTCACCGAGGTGACGACTGCACCGGTCGCACTCGAAGGCATGTTGAACTGGCTCCGCTGAGCCGGACCTACTGTCTCAACGTTGATGCCGAGCACTGGCCGCTGGCTGCGCTGACCAGAGTCTGGCCGTTGGGACCGCGGGCCCTCTCTGAAGAACTCCGGCGGCATGTTGCGGAATCTATCCTGCGGCATTTCAGGCTCTGCAGGCTGCTCGGTCTGAAGTGTCGCCGGGTCATCAAGCTTGATGCTCGCCGTTGTCTTCTCACCGTCGCGGAGGTAGACAACCTGAGCCGTCTCACCCGGCGAGCGGAGGTACATCGATCTCAGGAGATCGGACTGGTTCTTGATGGTGCGCCCATCAACTTCCAGGATAATGTCGCCGTCTCGAATGCCTGCTTCAAAAGCGGGCCGATCCATGCTGACGTCTACTGCGAGCGCTCCGCCGGAGATACCGAGGTCGTGCTGCTTGTAGGTTGCTACGTTTCGCGGCACGAAGCCAAGCAGACCTCT
>JALGYA010000064.1 GCA_029824475.1 Fimbriimonadia bacterium
CACGATCCCTTCCCTCACTTTGGGGGAATTCTCTGGGGAAAGGTAGACCGAAGTCCAGAGGTAGGACTGGAAGATGCGCAGACCGCTGTCGATTCTTGCAGCCTCCTGGAAGAGCTCATGATCTCTGCTAATCTGCCGCATCTGAGCTCGAAATCGCTTCAAGTAGAGTTCAAGAGTCTCCCATTCAAGCTCAGAGTAGGTGACACGGACCGCCACCCCTTTTCTTGTGTAGAGCTGTTCTGTGCGAGATCTCCTTTTACGGGTTCCTGCCTTAATCAGCAGACCAGCCTCCACCAGAGTCTTAACGTGATCGCCAACGGCTGCAGGGCTCTTGTGCATCTCCTGGCCGATCTCCCGAATTGAGTAGGCCTCGTTTGCATCAACGATAGCCAGGACCTCGGTGCAGGGCACCGAAGAGAGCGCCTTGATCTCGTCATGGCCCAGCTGCTGAAAAGGGATCTGTCCAGGGAATTTCATTTCATTATAAGGGGAATATCGCAAATATCCAACCACAAGGTAATCAGAAGTATAGCAGAGATTCGTTTGACCCTCCGGCAGAATCGCCGGCCATCGGTATGCTTCAGACATGACAGAACGCCGATTTGTCTCTTCAGGATCACCTTTCGAGCCTGTTATTGGGATGTCCCGCGCTGTTCAAATCGGCTGCAGCATTGCGGTTTCCGGCACGGCGCCGCTCGATGCAGAGGGCAGGACAGTCGGAGTCGGCGATCCAGGCGCACAGATGCGCCGCTGCATCGAGATTGCAGGTGAATCGCTGGCAGAGTTGGGCGCAGGCCTGGAGGACGTCATTCGCACCCGGACACTCCTGACGAGGATCGAGGATTGGGAGGCTGTCGCCAGCGTGCACGGCGAGTACTTCTCGAAGATTAGACCGGCCAATACAATTATGGAGGTCTCGCGGTTTATCGATCCTGAGTGGCTTGTCGAGATCGAAGATGACGCGGTCCTCACGTAGTAAAAGGCCCCCAGTTCTGGCTGGGGGCAGGGTGATTATCAGCAGCAGTCGCAGCCGCCGCAGCAGCCGTTCTCGCAGCACTTCTTGTCGTCAGTCATGCGCAGGTTCCTCCATTCTTAGATTTGACGAGTCCGCCGACCCCGACAGAGCAGCAGCCTTCTTCACGGAGGCCAAGCCTCTCGTTTAGCCGCTGGGCATCGCGCTCAAGCCGTCGATCAGATTTCAGTGCCGGCTCTTCGAATTCGAAGATCTGATCGAGCAGTGGCCGCACCTCGGGTTCAAGCGAATAAGTGACCCATTTCTGCTGGCGGCTGGTTCGGACGAGACCCGCTTGACGGATCGTCTGAAGGTGCGTGCTGAGCGTGCTCATGCTCACCTCCATCGAGTCCGCAATTTCACAGACACACAGGTCTGCTCTACGCAGGAGGGCCAGAACCCTCACTCGCGTGGGATCACCCAGAGCCTTTCCAAGAAGAATGAGTCCATTCATATCGTCATTTCGTATTATGCCGAAATGAGACGTGTCATTTCAAGATATCCCGAAATGAGGACTTCTGGTCCTAGCGGTGCGTTGCGTCCTCGTAGGTCTGTGCGATCTCAATCGGCTGGGCCGCAGGGGCTGCGGTGCGCAATGGCCTGCGATGCCGGCGCCAGAGCATGACGCTCCAGAACAGCATCAAAGGGATGATGATCGCGTCATCGACGATGCCGATGAGGGGCAGGATGTCGGGAAGAAGATCGATGGGGGATGCCCCATAGATGAGCGCGAACAGAGCCGCGAAGAACGCCTTCCATGGCTGCTGAGATTGACGAACGGGATGTGCTGCCATGTCCCTTCTTACGGAGCCAAAAACCATGAGATACGAGATTGAGGCGATCAGCAGGCACAAAAAAGCCCTGCTGAACTCAGTTCAGCAGGGCTCAAGCCGAGTGGCTTACTTGTTTTTGACAACAGCTTCTGCGTCTGCAGAATCAACACGGAGGCCGGGGCCCATGGTGCTGCTGATCGTGACGCTCTGAAGATAGCGGCCCTTGGCGGATGCCGGTCGAGCCTTGATCACTGCGTCCATCGCCGCAATGAAGTTCTCGCGGATCTGGTCGTCGGTGAAGCTGACCTTGCCGATGCTCAGGTGAACAACCGCGGCTTTGTCAATTCGGTACTCGATTCGTGTTGCGAGCTTGATCTCCTTGACCGTTTCGCCGATGGCGTTGGTGACTGTGCCGTTGCGCTTGTTGGGCGTCTTCGGTCCGAGGTATCGGCCGATTTTGCCGATGGAGGGGGCCATGTCTGCCGCTGCAATCATGACGTCGAAATCCTTCCAGCCGCCCTGAATCTCTTTGATCAGGTCCTCGTCGCCAACCCTGTCAGCGCCAGCCTCTTCAGCTTCCTTCGCGAGGTCGCCCTTCGCGAGGACGGCGATCGTCTTCTTCTTGCCAGTGCCGTGCGGGATGTTAGTGGTGCCGCGAACGTTCTGGTCGCCCTTTCGGGGGTCGATGCCGAGTCGGATTGCGAGATCGATCGACTCATCGAACTTAGCTGTTGCCAGCTCCTTCATCAGAGTCACAGCTTCTGCGAACGCAAACTCCTTTCCTTCTTCAACCTTCTTGGCGATCTCGGTAAAGCGGACGGAATGCGGATTCTTTCTTTCTTTTGTCTTGGCCATTTTGGACCTCCGTGGTGCTGGGCGATCAAACGCCTCCCACGAGCCCAGAAACATTACCCCAGCACCTAGATTTCCCCATGGGCCGGGCTATTCCATTGGGACCGGTCGGGATTTTCCTGCACGGGCATTTTATGGCGAAGAGCCGATGGGTAATCTCGTGCCTCTGCTCCGGCTTGGCATCCGCCATGCCGCTGAGCGAGAGTGAGTCAATGAAGAACACTTTTGCCATCCTGGGCTCTGGAATGCAGGGCACAGCCGCTGCCTACGACCTCGCCAAATTTGCCGACCCTGAAGTCATCTTCGTAGGGGACATCAGCCTGGACCAAGCCAAGAAGTGCGCGGACCGCGTCAACACGCTGCTCGGCGTCACCTGCTGCGAACCTCGCCAAGTCGATGCCCTCAACGCAGAGAGCATCAACGAGTTTCTTGACGAGGCCGACGTCGTACTCAGCTGCCTTCCGTACTGGATGCATCCGGCAGTCGCCGATGCTGCCATCGAGACGATGACCGACATGATCGATCTCGGCGGCAACACCGAGATCACCATGCAGACCCTGCAGAAGCATGAGAAGGCGGAAGAGGCTGGCATCACGATCGTTCCCGATACAGGTTTGGCGCCTGGCCTCGTCAACAGCCTTGGGCTCTATGCCATCGAAGAGCTGGATGAGACGACTTCCGTCAAGCTCTACTGCGGTGTTCTTCCGCAGAACCCTCAGCCACCCTACAACTACAAGGAGACCTTTAATACTGAAGGGCTCGTGACGGAGTACGACTACGAAGCTGTCCTGATCCGCGATGGCGAAGTTCAGACGGTAGATACGCTCTCAGAACTGGAGACGATTCGCATTGACGAGCTCGGCACGATGGAGGCCTTTACGACCTCTGGCGGCACAAGCACTGCTCCATACACTCTGCAGGGCCAGGTTCAAAACTACGAGTACAAGACGATCCGCTTCCCCGGCCACTGCGCCCTCATGCGCCTATTCAAGGATGGCGGATTCTGGGGTGAAGAGAAGATCGACGTGAAGGGCGCACAGGTTGCTCCCAAGGATCTCTTTTGCAAAGTGTTCGGTGAGCACCTGTCAGGCTACGAGGACAAGGATCAGTGTGCCGTGCGCTGCGAAGCGGAGGGCATTAAAGACGGCCGCATGAGCAAGATCCGGCTGGACATTTTTGACCGACAGTGCGAAGAGACCGGCTTCACTTCAATGGAGCGGCTGACTGGCTTCTCAATGGCAATCTTTGCTCTAGAAGTAGTGCAGGGCAGCGTCGACAAAGGCTGCGTCCGGTATGAGAACGCGATGACAGGCAAGTCATTCGTTCGCGAGCTGTCTAAGAGAGGGGTTGAGGTCCGCATTCAAGAGTGCACCTACCTCGATCCGGTCAATTAGTCGAGCAGCTGCTTCGAAAATTCCTCGGCGGAGAAGTCCCGGAGATCGTCCGGCTTCTCCCCGATTCCAATCAGCTTGATCGGGATCTTGAGGCGGTCCCAAACTCCGATCATCGCCCCGCCCCGGGCGGTGCCGTCTAGCTTGCTGATGACGAGCCCCGTGACACCAGCGGCTTCCCCGAACATCTCGGCCTGGCGGATGGCGTTCTGGCCTGTGTTGGCGTCCAGGACGAGAAGAATCTCATCCGGCTTGGAGCCTTTTGCCTTCTCCGCGACCTTCACGGCTTTAGAGAGCTCGGCCATGAGGCTGGCCTTTGTGTGCTGGCGGCCCGCGGTGTCGGCGAGCACGTAAGTGCAGCCCCTTGCCTGGGCGGCCTTGACCGCGTCGAACAGCACTGCGGCGGAATCTGCCCCCGGGCGGCTCTTGACGATCTCTGAACCCGTGCGCTCTGCCCAAATCTCCAGCTGTTCGATGGCAGCCGCGCGGAAAGTGTCGCCTGCTGCGAGCAGAACCTTCTCTCCTCGGTCGGTAAGGCGTTTTGCGAGTTTGCCGATGGAGGTGGTCTTGCCGGCGCCGTTCACTCCGACGAAGATGTAGACCGTGGGTCCGCTTGTGCTGGTGGCCAGCGCAGGGCTTGCATCCTGCTCCAGGCGGGCCTGGATTGAGGTTGTGAGCCGGGCCTTGATGCCTTCAGCATCCTTGATCTTCTCAGTCCGGACTGCGGCCCGCAGCTCCTCAAGGATCGAATCGGCGATCCCGGCGCTGGTGTCCGCTTCGAGCAGAGCCTCTTCAAGCTCCTCGTACAGGTCGTCATCAATGACGCCTCTGCCAAGCAGCTTGTCGAATCGGCGGGTCAGGCCCTTCAGGATCCCCATCGGGTCGGAGTATGGCACTCGAATCGGCAGCGGCCCAGGGACGGTTGTTTTGCTACAATAGGTCATGCTCCGCAGGCAGGCAAGATGGGCGATATCGGCTGTGCTTGTCGCTGTGCTGCTCGCAGCGTTCGGCTGCTCGCCAGGCTCATCGGAGCTTCAGGCCTTCAATCACACCGAAATGGTGGCCCGATTGACCGTCCTGACAAACACATCCCTGGCCCCGGGTGAACCTCCACGGAAGCAGACATTTATTGTCCCGCCCAAGACAATTTTTGACTTGGGGGGCTTTGAGAACTCGCTGCTCCCTTACCGATACGAAGCCCGGTTTGACGAGATGCCTGAGACGGTTCTGAAATGGGACGTTCCGGGCGATGCCGGAGCAAGGATGGAAGGGGTCCATATCTACGAGCACAGGGTTGGCGCAGGTGGGCCACTGCCCTGGAAACTGGAGATGAGCGCAGGGCCGGTCTTCGGCTGGATTCTCTTCATTCTCTTGATGGCTTTGCCATTTGCGATCCCATCGGCTATCATCTTTGTGGCCGTGCGCCGAATGGCGCGCATCGCCAAAGAAGAAGCCGGCGGCCCGGCACAGGACAGCAAGAAATGAGAGTACAGATCCACGGTGAGTTGGCACAGACAGCGGAGCTTGAGTTCGAACAGGGCGAATCGTGCTGGGCTTCGAACGGCTCGATCACGGTGATCTCGCCGGACCTTCAGTGGTCTCTGAAAGTGCCGGGTGGCGCTGAAGGTGCTGCAGGCCGAATGCTGAGCGGCGAGGGGCTCTCGCTCACGAATATCGAGGCGTCTCGAACTGGCCAGGTGTGCCATCTGAATTCAAGCCAGCCAGGCAAGCTGTATCTGTGGGACCTGGTTGCTGACGGCCCTGTGGTGGCGACGTCTGGCTCATTCACGGCAGCCTATGGGCGCGATGTGAAGATCGATGTGACTGTTGCAAAGAAGGCTGGTGCCGCGTTCTTTGGCGGTGCCGGTATGTTCCTCCAGAAAATCTCCGGCGATGGCAATGCTCTGATCCACGGGGCTGGAGATTTCATCGACATGAATCTAGCGCCGGGTGAGACGATTCTGGTCAGCACCGGAAACCTGGCCGCCTTCTCTGAGTCGGTCGATTACTCGATCCAGTCACTAAAGGGCTGCCGACGCATCTTCTTTAGCAAGGAAGGGATGTTTATGACGAAGCTGACTGGTCCAGGAAGGGTCTTGGTTCAGTCGCTGAAGCGGGCTGTCGCGGCTCCCAGTGGGGCTGCAGGCTAGTCTGTTTGAATGAGCAATTTATTCAGTTTTTTGATAAGCTGATTGCAGACTGGTGAGTCAAGAACTATGAGCGACAAGAAGACGTGGGTCATTAACTACATCCCAACCGAAAAGGAGCGATTTACAGGAAACCTGGTCGTCAACGACGACGAAATCCTGTTCGAGACGCTCTACGAGTCGAGCAACAAGACGATCGTCACCGCGATTTTTGTTGACGTGGCAACTTTTGCTGCTGCGGGCGGTCACAACGTCTACCGCTATTCCAATGACAAGACGGCGTACGTCAAGCTCCCTGCTGCCGATATCGCGAAGGTTGAGGCGACCAAGAAGGGCTTCATGAAGCGGGCGGTGGTGACGATGAAGAACGGCGAGGAGTTCATCTTCGACTACGGAATGCTCAAGGTAACTGAGCTTGTGGCCGCGATCGAGGCAATTGCAGGGAAGTAACTCAAACCCAGTCCCGAACGCTGCATCCCAACTCCTTTCCAGCCGGTAAAACAAGGCTAGAACTATGATGCGACGGATGTCTATGCTCGCGATTCTCTCGGCGATCTTTATGCCTGCTGCCGTGCAGGCGCAGACGGCCGAGTTGGTCGACAAACTCGAGAAGGTTTTTGAGCCCTGGAACCGGTCCGACGGACCGGGTGGGGTTGTTGGAATTGTCAAGGATGGGGAGCTGATCTTCTCGAAGGGATACGGCCTCGCCAGCGTTGAGCACAGCGCCCTGATGCGGCTTGATTCGATCCTCGATATCGGCAGCGTGAGCAAGCAGTTCACCGCCATGTCGATCTACCTGCTGGAAGAAGAAGGCAAGCTGAGCGTCGACGACGACGTGCAGAAGCATATCCCTGAGCTCCCCACGTTTGACCATCCGGTTAAGATCCACGAGCTGATCCATCACACCAGCGGGATTCGTGACTACTTCACGCTGTTCTCAGTGAAGGGCTGGAACCCGATGGATACTCTGGACGAAGACGAAGTTCTTCAGCTTCTCGCGCGCCAGCAGGACCTCAACTTCGAGCCTTCAACGAAGTTCATGTACTGCAACACCGGCTACTTCCTGCTCGCCAGGATTGTAGAGCGGGCCTCGGGCAAGACCCTGGGTGAATACGCGGAGGAGAACATCTTCAAGCCGCTCGGCATGGAGAGCACCAAGTTTGACGAGTCGAACATTGATGTGATCAGGGGCAGAGCGATGTCCTATCGGCACGCAGGGGAAGACTGGGCCGCGCTCAATTCAAACCTTGAGCTGGTCGGCGACGGCGCACTCCACACAACCATCTTTGACATGGCAAAGTGGCACGACAACCTCGCCAAGAACAAGCTGGGCAAGGGATCTCCGGACTTGGTTGAAAAGTTGATGGAGACTGCCGAGCTTAAGAGCGGCAGGAAGCTGCCTTATGCAGGCGGCCTCTTTATCGACGAATTGGAAGGCGTCAAGCGCGTCCAGCACGGCGGCGACTGGCTTGGGTTCAACGCAATGGCTTCGTGGTTCCCTGATGAGAACGTCTCCGTTTTCACATTCGGCAATGACGGCACTCAGCTCGGCAAGTCGCTCAACAAAGAGGCGGCCCTGGTTGTCCTTGCGGACGTCATTGAGGCAAAGCCTGAAGAGACTGAGCCAGAAGAGGAAGAAGAAGAGGATGGTGAGCGAAAGGAGATCAACCTGACCGGCGAGCAGGTGAAGCCGCTCATAGGGCGGTGGAAGCTCAAACTCGGCGGCCTCATCATCAAGATTACACGGGACGGCCGCAAATTGATGGCGCAGGCGACTGGCCAGCCAGCTTTTGAAGTCTACGCTGAGACTCCGACGAAGTTCTTCTACAAGGTTGTTGAGGCTGAATTCGAGTTCAAAGTGGAAGATGACGGCGAGATCAAGGGCGGCACGTTCTTCCAGAACGGCCTCAAGATTCCGTTCGAAAGACTGCCCGATTTTGAGCCGACGGAAGACCAGATCAAAGGCGCAGCGGGCTCCTACTATTCCTCAGAGTTGAGCATGGTTGCATCGCTGAAGATCGTCGACGGCAAGCTGGAGCTAAGTGACGGGGCGCGTCCGCCGATGACCCCCGACTGGATCGACGAGAATCAGCTCTCAGCCGGAGGGATGACGCTCGATCTTGTCCGGGCCAAGGATGGGACGATCACCGGGATGCTGCTGCAGGCAGGCCGTGCGGTCAACCTAAAGTTCGAGAAGCTCGACATCGTCGGCGGCTAAGCGAAGACGAAATGGCCAGGGCTGATCCAGCCCTGGCCATTTTTGTGCCTCAGCTCAGGGCAGATCGCGTACTATCTGGGGATGCTGTCTGTCTTCCTCTGCGCGGTCACTTCTACGGCCCCGCAGGCACCCACGTACGACCTGGTCATCTACGGCCCCACCAGTGCCGGAATCGCTGCCGCCGTTCAGGCCAAGCGCATGGGCAAGACCGTCATCGTGGTCGGCCCGGATAAGCACCTGGGTGGGCTCACATCAGGCGGGTTGGGCTGGACTGACTCCGGCAACAAGGCCGTCGTCGGCGGCATAGCTCGTGAGTACTACCAGCGCATCCGCGCCTACTACGACAAGCCGGAAACCTGGAGATGGCAGAAGTCTTCAGATTACGGTCGTTATCGTGAGGGTGAGGACGCGCAGTGGACTTTTGAGCCGCACATTGCTGAGAAGGTGTTTGAGGACCTTGTCCGCGACTATGAGATTCCTGTCGTCAGAGATGAGTGGCTTGACCGCGCACCGGGCAAGGGTGTCGAGAAGTCAGGGGCAAGCATCGAGTCGATCACGATGCTCTCCGGCAAAACGTACCGCGGAAGGATGTTCATCGACGCCACCTACGAGGGTGATCTGATGGCGGCCGCAGGCGTAACTTACACGGTGGGAAGGGAGGCCAACAGCCAGTACGGCGAGACCATTAACGGCATCCAGAAGAAGAAGGCGATCAGCCACCAGTTTGAGTTCGAGATCGATCCCTACGTAATTCCTGGTGATCCCAGCAGCGGGCTCCTACCAAGGATTCACAGCGATGACCCCGGCAAGGACGGGGAAGCGGATAAGCGGCTCCAGGCCTACTGCTATCGGGTCTGCCTCACACGGAAGCCGGAAAACAGAGTGGCATTCCCGAAACCCGACGGCTACGACCCGCTCCAATATGAACTGCTTCTTCGGTCGCTTCAGGCCGGATCGAATCACATCGCCGGCAAGTACGACATGCTGCCGAACCTGAAGACGGACACGAACAACCACGGCTCGTTCTCGACCGACAACATCGGGATGAACTACGACTATCCCGAGGCCACTTACGACCGCCGTGCAGAGATTCTAAAAGAGCACGAGGTCTATCAGAAGGGCTACTTCTGGTTCCTCGCCAACGACCCGCGGGTCCCCAAGGAGCGCCGGGATTGGATGGCCGAATGGGGCTTGGCCAAAGATGAGTTCCTGGACAACGGCCACTGGCCGCACCAGATCTACGTCCGAGAGGCCAGGCGGATGGTGAGCGACTTCGTAGTGACCGAAAACCACGTGCGCAGAAAGATCCCCACGCCGAGGTCTGTCGGCATGGGCTCGTACAACATGGACTCGCACCACACGCAGCGCTACGTTGATGAAAACGGCCACGCTCGCAACGAAGGCGACCTTCAGATCAGCCCTGGCGGACCCTATCCTATCGACTTTGGCGCTCTGATCCCCAAGAAGGCGGAGTGCACAAATCTCCTGGTCCCCGTGTGCGTCTCCTGCAGCCATATCGCGTTCGGTTCGATCCGGATGGAGCCAGTGTTTATGATCCTCGGCCAATCTGCTGCCACGGCTGCCAGCATCGCCATCGACACTGATTCAGCCGTCCAGGATGTGAACTTTGCCCAGCTGCGGCAGCAGCTCGTTGAGGACAAGCAGGTTCTGGGAATGCCTTGATCGCTATGATTCCAGTCATGCTGCGGACAAGGTCATCAAGATATACTCCAGCCAGGTAGACAGAGGCCATTGCGGCCTCGTGAACCTTGATTTGGAGGATTGTTTTGGCCATTGAATGCGACGTTGCGATCATCGGAGGCGGACCTGCTGGAAGCACAGCGGGCTCGATCCTCAAGAAGTACAGACCTGACCTGAAGGTCTGCATTTTTGAACGGGAAAAATTCCCCCGGGATCACGTGGGCGAAAGCCAACTTCCCCTCATCAGCGCGCTGCTGTATGAGATGGGTGTGTGGGACAAGGTTGAAGCTGCCGGCTTCCCAATCAAAATCGGTGCAACCTACCGATGGGGTTCTTCTGATGACCTGTGGGACTTCGAATTCTTCCCAGCCAAGCTGTTCAAGGACGAGGAACGGCCCGCAAAATTTGAAGGCCAGCGCCGGCAGACCGCCTTCCAGGTCGATCGCGCGATCTACGACGAGATTCTGCTCGACCATGCCGAGTCGCTCGGCTGCGATGTCTATCAGGAGACCGGTGTCAAAAAGATCGACTCCGAAGACGACATGGTCACGAAGCTCACTCTCTCCAACGGAGAAGAGGTCAAGGCCAAGTACTACCTGGACGGATCTGGTCACGTTGGCGCCCTCCGCCGAGCTGTAGGCGTCGGCATCACTGAGCCTTCATCCCTCAAGAACGTCTCATTCTGGGATTACTGGCAGAACGCCGAATGGGCTGTTGAAATCGGAACTGGCGCAACACGAGTTCAGGTCATGTCGCTCGGCTGGGGCTGGCTCTGGTTCATCCCCCTTGGACCAACCAGAACGTCGATCGGGCTGGTGCTCCCCGCCGCTCAGTACAAGAAAATGGGCATGAAGCCTGAGGAGCTCTACCGAAAGGCGATTGAAGAAGAGCCGAATATCAAGGCTCTCACAGAGAACGCCTCCTGCGAAGGCAAATTTGGTTCGACGAAGGACTGGTCTTTTGTCGCTGACAGAGGCTATGGCAAGAACTGGATGCTGATCGGCGAGAGCTTCGGCTTCGCTGATCCGGTGCTCGCCGCTGGCCTCTGCTTGGCGCAGTATTCCGCACGTGAGGCCGCCTACACCATCCTCGCGCAAGAAGCTGGCGAGATCGATGATGCCTGGCTGAAAGAGAGCTACGCAAACCTGCAGATTCAGCGCGTCTCACAGCACATCCGCTTTGCAGACCTCTGGTACTCAGCTAACGGCAAGTTCACCGACCTCAAAGAGTACACACGCGACATCGCCAAGGATGCGGGAATGGAGCTGAATGCGGAGGAGGCCTTCCGCTGGCTCGGCACGGGCGGCTTCGTGGATGACGGCTTCGGATTCAGCGGCACGGCTGGCTTTAGCCTCTTCTCGGTGAAAGAGATGACCGAGATGTTGACCGACGAGAAGACTGACCTCAAACTGGTCACGAACAATGTCTTCAAGCTCAATATTGCCGGGGCCGAGGAGATCGAGCTCCCCACCTACTCCGACGGGAAGGTCACCAAGATTCGAGCCTACAGGAAGGGCGAAAAAGTTCTTCCGATGAACTGGCTGAACAGCGTGATCGTCCGCATTCTCCGGGACGACTCAAAGGTTCAGAGAATCATGGCCAATGTCCAGCGAGCGGCTAAGGAGTCTGGAATCGTGCCGGACACAGCGCTGCTGCTTCAGCTTGAAGGCATCGAGGCGATGATTCGCGATGGATGGATCAAGGCGTCCTACAACAAGAATCGGCCGAAGTTTGACTTCAGCTTCATTCAGTCAGACCTGATCCACTTCAACGAGGATACGGAAGACCTGCACGTCTGAGGCTACTCGCCTTCGGAGAGCTCCTGGATCAAGCTCCAGTTGGCTTTGAGGTCCCTCAGCAGGGGGGACTTCTTCCGGGCTACGCTGCAGGCTTCAAAGTCCGCTTCGGCCATCACGATCGCCTCGTGTAGCAGGCCTGCGTCTGCCAGCTTTTCACCAGATGGTGAATAGATCATGGAGCTGCCGACCAGGCCCTTCCCGCCTTCGAATCCGATGTGGCCCGAGAGCAGCGCGTAGACGCCGTGCTCTTCAGCCAGCAGCCGCAGCATGCGGGCATACCGCTGTGCATTCGCTGGGCTGTCCTCCTGGAATCCTCTTGCCGGCGAAGCGGCTGGCACGGCGATAAAGTCTGCTCCCTGCACGGCGAGGATCGCCGGCAGAATGGAGTGCCAGACATCTTCGCAGATCAGCATTCCAAACCTGCCGAGCCTTGTGTCGAATGCTTTCAGATCGCGGCCAGGCTGCACGTGGCGCAGCTCGTCAAACACGCCGTAGGTGGGCAGGAACACCTTTCGGTGGACATGCTTCACGCTGGCGGATGAACCATCGAGTTCGATGTAGGCAGCGCTGTTGTTCGGCTGGCCATCTGCCTTTTCGTAGAATCCGACGATGATATCGAGCGGCTTGGTCAGAGCCCTGCAGCGCCTGCTGATCGCTTCGGCC
>JALGYA010000065.1 GCA_029824475.1 Fimbriimonadia bacterium
CCTCCTTTTCGTAGATATCAGCGAGGGCAAGGTGGGCGGCAGCATCGTGCGGGGACCGTGATGTCGCCTGTTTGTAGTAGAGCTTCGCCTCCACTTCCATTCCCAAATCAAACGCGGCATCTCCCGCGATCAGGCAGCACCGACCGCCCAATGGGTCGAGCTCAATGCACGATTCGGCCGCGGCGAGCGCCCCTTTCATGTTGTCTTGGTTCTTGCGGACGAGGGCAAGCGAAAGCAGCGACGCCGCGCCGATGTCATCCGGATCGACATGGAGACCTGCATTCCGTACGATCCTCTTTTGAATATCGGGATCGGAATCCCATGCGGCCTTGACAGCCTCAGGATCCTGCCAGGCGTCGCCATCGAACAACCATGTCAGCAGCCTCTCTAGGTTTCTCTCTCCTTCTGGTCCGGGCACGGCCATCGATCCGCCGTGGAAGGTGTGGATAGATATGAAGTTTGGATCGCTCGCAGCGATGGCCCGATAGATGTCGGCTTCGCTCTTCCACTCCAGGCCATGCTTAAAGGCCATGGGGGCGTACCAGATGGTGAGGGCGGCAAGACTGGCAGTCAGGCCGTACTTCCACCGTTTGGTCAGGCCCGGGAGCACGAGGCTGGCGATAGCCGCGAGCGGCACCAAGGCGATCAGGACTCTGTAGGGTGCCAGGTGCATGGACGGCATCGGCATGACGCCGCTGACCGGCAGAAACAGTGCTGAGCAGAAGATGGTCAGCCAGCTGACTTCTGGCTTCGATTTCCACATTCTCCAGGTGAGAAATAGCAGCCCGAATAGTGCCAGCCAACCCGTGATAACCGGCCAAAAACCGAACAGCCTACTCGGCTCGAATGTGTAAACGTTCGTCATGCTCGGCACTGGCGTGAGCATCAGCATCAGGTTGTGTGTGATGCCCCTGCCGGCAAACTCTGCCTGCTCGATCAGCGTGCGCGAGGCTGCAGTGAATTGCCGTTGCGGAAACGTCATCCATTGGGTGACAAAGAAGACTATCGCGAAGAAAAATGGGGCGCCTATCGCCCGGACGTGAGGCCACTTCAGCTTCGTCCGTGGCAGAAGGAGCATGCCAGCTGGCACCGCGAGGAAACCGGCCATCGCCTGCTCCTTCGCAAAGCCAGCGATGATGAGGGAGAGAGCCGCTCCGGCTGCCCACCAGACCTTACGGTCTTCGGAGCGAATCGCATTGACCAGCATCGCCGCATAGAGCGCAACAAACAGAGCGCAGAGCTCGTCCGTTCTGCCGCCGATCCACGAGACAGCCCCGGCCTGAATCGGATGGATGCCAAAGAGGAAGCCCGCGATTGTCGCCCACTTCTTATCCTTAGTGAGCGTCCAGACAAACCAACCCACAGCGAACGCTGCCACGATGTGGATCAGCAGATTGGTCTGATGATAGAAGAACGGGTTGGTGCCGAAAATGCTCCGGTCAAGATAGAACGAGAGTGAGACGAGGGGGCGATAGTAGCCGAAGATGAACGGGCTGGTGATCGCTTCCCAAAGAGAGTGCCCGCCACCGAGCGCCGAGCCATCAAGGATATCGAAGTCATCAAAAACCGCCGAGCCCATGAGCGAAGGCAGGAAGGGCAGCGTGATGAGGATGCTCAAGGCCGCCCAGATGACGGACCAAGACGGCCTGTATCGCTGTTTTGCTGGCTCGGTCACTCCATGTCCTCTCTGGCAATTCTCGGCGTTTTCAAGCCGACTTTCCATGCCCGCCCAAGGTCACGACGGATTCAGACGCAAGTTTGGCTGTTCTTAGCTGTAAGTCAGCTGAGCCGTGGCGGTGCAGTCACTGTCCGCAATCACACGAAGCCAGTGGGCGTTGAACCCATCTGGGAAGGTGAACGTCTGCTCCTCCCCGGGCTCCAGCGTGAACTTGCGGTAGTCATGGAATCCGCTGGTTAGATCGAAGTCGACTTGGAGAGTGATGGTGCATTTTCTATCTGCTTTCAGCGTCAGAACTTTCCGGTCGAAGCCGTTCATCAGATAGGCATCCGAGGGCTCTTTCGCCTTGACATCTGTGTCTTTCCAAGGACCGCCAACTCCAACCGGCTTTCCCAGCTGCCATAGATCGTCGATCCCTCCAAACCACAGCGCCTGCTCCCCATCCTTCGACCGATAAACATGCTCGCTCACCGCAGCATCAGCCTTGACCCCGCTGATGACGAGCAGGCCGCGCCATGTTGTGAAATCCATGATCTGCTTGTTGTGTGAAGCCACCGGCTTCATCTTTGTGTAGAGCGGCGGCTCGCCGACGATCCAGAAGGGCACTTCGTAGAAGGTGCCCTGGATGTTCGCCAGCAGGCGCTCGGATTCGACTTCGCGATGCTCTCTCGTGCCGGCGTCAAAGAGACCGTGCGGGCTCTTCGGGAGCCTCAGGCGGCGTCCTTCGCTCTCGATAATCACCGACGCCTCGTCGACACTGTAGCTCGGTTCTGGGGTCAGTTTCTCAAGCAGATCAGGATCGCTGCTGCCCTGCTTGAATTCGAAGCTGAGGTGATCAAACTCCTGGTAGCTTGGCTTCTCTCCTGTCGTCACAACTTCAAGGTCACGGCTCTCATTGGTCGGGAACAGCAGGTGATTCAGCCCCTGCTCTTCGGCCCCAGCATCTGCCAGCGCATCGAACAGGGTCTTCCCCGGCCCTTTCGGATCGTGAGACCTCGTGTCGCTGAAGTGGAATGAGACGGACGCAGTGCAGTCCTCGCTGGCCTTCACGCGGAGCCACTCCGCTTCGAAATCATCTTCAAACCGAAACGGCCTGTACTTGCCTGCCAACACGCTGTGACTCGCGTATGGCTCCCAGCTCCCATCGCCTTCTCTGTCGATCTCCAGCGTGAACACCACGCCCTTGTCGGACACGAAGTGCCCCACACGCTTCTCAAACCCGGCCACGAGGAACGGCGGAGACCATTGGTCAGCTGTGACCGAATCCTCCATCCAGATCGAACCGGCTGCGGATCGCTCACCCCACGTCTTCAGATCTTCATACTGGCCAAACCAGAGATTCGACTGCGGCTGCCCGACCAGTGGATTGCCTTGAATGCTCGCCTCGTCGGTGGCGATGACAAGCTGGCCGTTCCAGTAGGTGAAGTCAGGCACGTACCGCAGATGACGCCCGATCGGCCTGATCCCAGCACTAGTTTCGGGGGTGAAGGTGAGTGGGAAGTCAAAGAACATCCCGTGCATGTCCATGAGGGCACGGCCCTCTCCAATCTCCCTTATCCGTGGCCACTCGGTGAACCATCCGTGTGAGGCGTCGTTGTTGAGGCTCGCCTTGGGGAGGAGATAGAGGTGGAAATCGCCATCGTGCAACACCTGAAGCCTCAGCGACCGCTTGTCCCATCCGACAGTCCATAAAGGCGCGCTATCCGGCTGTATTCCCAGCACGCCCCCTGGGCCGGTGACTTCGGTGTATTGGCGGCGCTCTATGACCGTCCACTCTTTGCCATCCCAGGTCGTGAGCGCTCCCTTATCTGCAGGCCCCTTGTTGCGGAACTCTTGGCTGACCTGCCACTCATCCCAATTGTCCAGCGACTTGGCGCTGGTTTCGCCGTTGTTGGAGACGACCAGCCTGCCCTGCGCGGTGAACGCGCCCTTGGCGTGGTAGCCGGGGATCGGGTCGTGGAAGAGCTTTTTGAACTCGAGAGTGTGGACATTCACCTCGTAGATCATGTTCTCCATGTCGACCATGTAGACCTTGTTTGCCGGGTCGTCCAGGTGACGCGCGACGGCTGTGATCCGGCCTGGCATCTCCTTCGGTTGAATCACTCTGACCTCACCAGACTTGCCAATAAAGTAGTGCCCGATGATGAGCTGCTCGGACTCGACGTGGATCATCCGCCCTGCCGGGGTGCCGCCGACTGACTCGGGATGAATCGTCATGTTCATCTGCTTGTCGATCGAATAGAGCTTGTGCTCCGAACCGAGCGGTTTATGAGGAGCATAGGTGATCATCCACAGCTTGTCAGCCCACGGCACAATTGCCCCGATACCGCACTCGTTGTGGCCTGATAGGTTGAAAACGCCGTCTACACGGCTCGCTGCGTAGGTCGTGAGGTGGGGGTAGACGCCGCTGATATTGCGCGTGCCGCTTGTATGGGTGATCTGCTCCTGCTGAGACATCAGTAGAGCCGCGATGATCGGAAGCGTCATAGCCGAAAGGCTACCCAGTTGTATCGCCGGGCAGGTCGATGCCGTGCAGGCTGCCTGGCACGGCGGCCGTCACGAACTGCGCCGCATTTTCTCTGATTACCGAGGCTGCCCCCCGGTCTCCACGGAGCGACCTGAGATCCCGCAAATAGTCAGCGCCGAATAAGACTGGGTGACCCAACTCACGCGCATCTTCTGAGTAGCTGGCAGCAGCGATGCAGTTGACGCCTGCCCACGCCTTGATGACACTTTTGATGGCGTCAGACCGAAGGCTTGGCATATCACCGAGGGCGATGAGAATGCCGTCGCAGTCTTCGCAGGCTTTGGCACCTGCTGCGATAGATGAGCCGAGGCCGGATTCGTAGTCAGGATTGAATACGATTCGAGCGGGAGCCGCTGCCCTAGCAACCTCCTCGTGATCCCGGCCAGTCACAACCAGGACCTCAAGATCACAGTCGATGAGAGTCTTGACGACAGTGCCGATCACCGTCGATTCCCCCCAAGGCAGCAGCATCTTGTTCGGCCCGCCCATCCGGCGGGCGAGGCCCGCCGCAGGCACCACTGCCTTAATCCTGAGCACGCTTCACCTGGACGATCTCGGCAAGGATCGCCAGGGCGATCTCCTCTGCCGTCTTGGCGCCGATGCTCAATCCTACCGGGCCATGTATTCGGTCGATTTCCGCCTCTGAGAAGCCTTTGTCAGATAAAGCCTTGCGCCGCTTGGCCTGGGTTGTACGGCTGCCGAGGGCTCCGATATAGCGGACATCACTGCGGACTAAAGTTTCAAGCGCCTTGTCATCAATCTTGGGATCGTGCGTCAGCACGACGACGTAAGTCGCCTCATCCAAGTCCAGTTCTTTGAACGCCTCGTCTGGCCAAGCATTGATCGTCCGCTCTGGCTGAACAGGAAAACGAGATTCATCGGCGAACGCAGCCCTTGGGTCGATCAGCACGGTCTCCATCCCCAGCCCGTGTGCCAACTGGAAGAGCGCCTGCGCGATATGAACTCCTCCGACAACCACAAGCTTCTCGCGCTTGGGCTCGACACTGAAGAACCACGTGTGCCCATCCACCTTCTCAACCCGGCTCTCCTTTCCACGATGAGCCGCCACAGCTAATTCGGCGACCGAACCATTATCGGTGGACGACGGAGTCCAGTGGACCTGCTCCACAGAGTTGAAACAGGTGCACAACACGCTCGGCTCCCCCGCTTCAACAAGCCGGCAGTGCTCAGCCCATTCATTAGGGTTCCTAAGAGATGCTTCAGGATCCACCCAGACTTCAATCTCTCCACCACACGAGAGCCCGACCTCCCAGGCATCCGAATCTGATATTTGACCGAAGTGAAGAAGCTCTGGCGTCGCTGAAGCGAAAGACCGCAATGCAGAGTCGATAACAGCCGTCTCGATACAGCCGCCGCTAACGGAGCCGCACGTCTGTCCATCGTCTCGGATCCCCATCGAAGAGCCGACCGGCCTCGGCGACGATCCCCATGTTTTGGTGACCGTCGCCAAGGCGAATCTTCGCCCTTCCTTCTCCCACCGCCGGAGCGTCGGGAGGATGTCACGCATCCGCTACTCGACCTCGTCCATGCGGATCGGGAACTTGCGCGGGCGCTTGCCTGTGGCCGCAAACACGGCATTGGCTATGGCTGGCGGAACAGATGGATATCCCGTCTCGCCCATCCCGCCGGGGCTGCCGCCGCCCTCCAGGATCGTCACATCTATCTCCGGATTGTCGTCCATTCGTGCCCAGTCGTAGTCGAATGGGTTGCCCTGAACAACTCCGCCGTTCTCCAGCGTGATTTCCGCTTTCAGCGTCGCCGCGATTGCGTCACAGCACGAGCCTTCCATCTGAGCCTGAATGCCCGATGGGTTGATCGCGAGTCCAGGGTCAACAACACAGGTGATCCTGTGGACCTTAACTTCCCCATCCTCGACACTCGCTTCAACGACATGCGCGGCGTAGGATCCATAGCCTTCGAAGCAGGCTATTCCCAATCCGTGACCGACTGTAACCTTCCTGCCCCAACCAGCCTTTTCAGCACACGTTCTGAGCACTGTTTTGAGCTTCTCATTCCGAATCAGCCCCATGCGGAACTCATACGGATCTGCGCCTGCGGCAACAGCCAGCTCGTCGATAAACATCTCATTCACCACGTTAATGAACGAATGATCAACAGACCGCCAGTAGCCCGTGGGCACCGGAGAATCAGAGTCCTTCTTGAGCAGCCCTGCGCCAGGAATGGCGTACGGGATGGCAGGGTTGCCGAAGTCACTTCCGCCTCGACCACGGCCACGTCCGGCTTTGATCGCGATATGGCTCCATCCAACCGGGGCGCCATCCTTCACAGCGCCTTTGATCGACTGGTGTGTCATGTGCCGGTAGTGGTCATGCTGCATGTCGTCTTCGCGGGTGTAGATCATCTTGACCGGGCGCTTCGCAGCCTTGGAGACCTGCACAGCATCCACAACGAAGTCGTTGTTCGACTTGCGGCCGAAACCACCGCCCAGCAGGGTCAGGTTCACCTTGACTTGGTCATTGCTGAACCCAAGCGCCCGTGCCGCCATTCCCTGTGCTGAATCGGGCGACTGACTCGGCGCCCAAATTTCGCAGGAGTCTGCCTTGACATCTGCAGCCGCGTTGCACGGCTCCATCGTATAGTGCGCCAAGTACGGGAATTCGAACTCCGCACTGACCACTTTTGCGCCAGCGGGCATCTGCTTATGCTCGCCAACAGCAGCCTTAAGTTGGGATCGCAGCTTGGCCGTATCGAGGCCAGCCGCATCGCCGATATCCCAGTTCATCACCAGTGCATCTCGGCCCTTTATAGCGGCCCAAGTGTTGGCCGCGATCACCGCAACGCCTGTCGGCACCTGAACGACATCCTCGACGCCTGCGACTGCTCTCGCCGCCTTGTCATCGTAAGAAGTGAGGCGTGCGCCAAAGGCAGGCGCCCTCGAGACGACCGCATAACCGGAGCCTTCAATCTCGACGTCTTGGGCGAAGACCTTCGCGCCTGTCACGATGTCGTGGTTGTCCACGCGGTTCGTCGCCTGGCCGATGATCTTGTACTCGGATTTCTGCTTCAGCTTGAGTTCGCCGCCCGGTACCGGAAGCTGCGAGGCCGTGCTAGTCAGCTCGCCATAGCCGACGGACCGATTCGAGCCGTCGTGATAGACCTTGCCTTTTTCAGTCCGGCAGGATGAGGGCTCAACACCCCACTTCTGGGCCGCTGATGCGACGAGCATGTCGCGTGCAGCTGCGCCAGCCTGCTGAAGCGTCGTGAACATGCCGCGAGTGCTGCCGCTTCCGCCTGTGCCTTGTCGGCCGTATTTGTTCGGGTTCGCCTCGGCGTTTTCAGCCTTGACAAGATCCCAGTCTGCATCGAGTTCTTCCGCGACGATCATGGCGAAGGACGTGCGGATGCCCTGGCCCATATCGGACCGGCTGATCATCACCGTGACTGTGCCGTCAGGATCGATCTTGACAAACGCGTTCGGTTCGAGCCGTTCGCCTTTTGCCTCTTCCGTGGGCGGAGTTTTGGCGTCAGCCGAATAGCAGCCGAGCACGAGGCTCGCGCTGCCGGCGCCGACAACTTTCAAAAATGTTCTTCTATCGAATGGTGCAGAGATGCTCACTTTGTCGCCTCCGCGGCGGATTTGATCGCTTTGTGGATGCGGCCGTACGCACCACACCGGCAGAGATTGCCTGCCATCGCTTCTCGGATCTCATCGTCCGATGGCTTGGGGTTCGCGTCCAGCAGGGCCGTGGCGGAGATAATCTGCCCGGCCTGGCAGTAGCCGCATTGCGGAACATCATTCTCCAGCCATGCTTTTTGAACAGGGTGGTCGCCGTTGGCCGAGAGGCCTTCGATGGTGACCACCTTGGAGTCTCCGATTTCAGAAATCTCCATGAGGCAGCTGCGGGTCGAGTCGCCGTCGACGAGCACCGAGCAGCATCCGCAGCCACCGACGCCGCAGCCATATTTGGCGCCCGTGAGCTTAAGCTGATCCCTCAAAACCCAGAGGAGCGGCATGTCTGACGGTGCGTCCACCGTTCGGTTGTTGCCGTTCACGTTGATCGTGTAAGTAGGCATGATCGTGTCCTGCCCTTATTCTATCGCGGTTGGGCAGGAATTGATCCAGGGTTTTTTTGCAGACGCCCCTCAAATGCACTAACATCGTTCTGCAATGCCTCAGTCTTGACTGACCGGTGCCGGCTATCCATACGCGACATGCAATGCAGGGGTGCTCGGTACAATGTTTTTAGAGTGAGTAGCCTCAAGAATACGCAAGTCAAAGATGAGCGAGATGACAGAGGAGTCAAGGTCATCACCTTGCCGACCTGGCGCGATGTGATCACTTACCTGTCCGATGATCATGCAGATACTCATGGCATTATTTGGCGCGGCCAATCAGATGCTAAGTGGACCTTGACACCATCTTTAAAGCGATGCCTGAACCCTTCAGAACTTCTGTCCAAACTTGATTCCACTGCCGCCAAGCATCAAGGTAGCTTTAGAGATCTCTGCACGTCAACCAAGCGCGAGCTCTATGATTCGCTTGTCCGATCCATGGGTCCATGCAAGATCACGGATAGTGATGAGCAACTCTGGGCATTTGCACAGCACCATGGCGCATCGACACCGTTACTAGACTGGACCAGGTCCCCCCAAGTGGCGCTGTTCTTTGCTCTAGCAGACCATGTGCTCGGCATTCCTCCGCATTCACCCAAGTTTGAGGAGTCCGTACAGTCCGCGAGTAACTCGAACATCACGGATGATGAGGACATGGTTGCATTGTGGGGCCTGTTCCCCGGGGTGTTTGAGACAATTCTGGAGGAGCAGAAGGCCGAATTGCCCACAGGCACACGCTCTCCGAAGTGCTCCTGCGAGTTTTCGATTATCGAGTCCGTAGAGCCGGAGAACAAACGTGCCGTCTCCCAGCAAGGGCTATTCACGTTCTTTGGGTCCAATCACAGATCATTTGGTTGTCAGTTGCATCCAAACTTGGCGGAAATCGACGTAATGCTCAGAAAAGCCAAGAACCTTGCGGACAGACGGTCTTATCCAGCACTTCAAAAACTCCTCATTCCAAAAAGAATTGCGCCAACGGCCCTGACCAGCCTAGGTCGGTCAAACATTTGCTATGCGACCCTGTTTCCTGACGAAATTGGCGCGTGCATGCAGGCAGCACTTGGGGCCAGGCTGCCTAACTACGCTGGGCACATACCTGAGTTAGTAAGACCGGTTGAAGACCTTGGCGAATCGCGGGACCTCTACCATAGCCGACGAAGTCGAGTCGCGAATTCTCAGCGGAAACAGGGGACGCGACGGATCAGAATATAATCACTGACCGGATCACGTCCCCCGTCTCCATCTCGTGGAAAGCGGCCTCGACGTCGTCCAGGCCGATCTTGTTTGTCACCATCTGGTCGAGGTTCAGCTCGCCTTTCTGATACAGGTCCGCCAGCAGCGGGAAATCGTGCGAAGGCAGTGCGTCGCCGCAGTGGCAGACGTGCAGCGCGGCCTTGTTCCAGTACACACCCGTGTCGAAGTTGCCCAGGTTCAGATTCACCGCGTCCGTCTCCGCTGGGAAGCCGATGGTTGTGGCCGTGCCGCCGTAGGTCAGCATTTTGATTGCCTGCTCGGTGCAGGCGGGGATGCCGGTGGCCTCGAAAGCGAACTCGACGCCGCCTTCCCAGCCGTCTTCTGTCAGCTTGCGGACCGCCGCCACGGAGTCGCCCTCAGCAGCGTTCACCGTGTGCGTCGCGCCAAAGTCGCGCGCCCATTGGAGCTTCGTAGGGTTCACATCGACGCCGATGATCATCTTCGCCTTCTGCAGCTTCGCGCCCTGAATCACATTCAGTCCCACACCGCCGCAGCCAATCACAGCAACACGCGATCCGGCATAGACAGGAGACGTGTTCATTGCCGCACCGACACCTGTGCAGACACCACAAGCAATCAGACACGCCTTATCGAGCGGCATATCGTCGGGCATCTTGATGGCAGCTTTGCCGTGCACCACTGTATGAGTCGCAAAGGTTCCGCAGCGCAGAACCTGCGAGCAGGAAGCTCCATCGCTCGCACGAGTGATTCGCGGCTCAGGCCGAAGAGCCATGTAGCAATGGCGCGGATCGCCGCGCAGACAAGCCGGGCAGGTTTCGCAGGGAGCGCGATACGCGATCACAACCGGGTCACCCTTCTTAAGATGCGTGACAGCCGAGCCGACTTCTTCGACATAGCCGGCGCCTTCGTGGCCGAGCACGATCGGGAACGGCATCCCGCTGCCGCCGAGCATCTTGACGGTGAGATCCGTGTGGCACACGCCACTCGCGGCGAGCTTCACCAGGACATCGTTCGGACCGGGGGAGTCGACGATAATGTCGCGTACAACTGCGGGCTCACCCGCTGCTTCGAGGATAGAGGCCTTGCCATTGACTGCCATGCGCTCTATCATATCGGCTGGCAGACCGGCGCGTCATGTTCTGGCGGAAAAAACTTGGCCTCGCTCACCTGCTCCGCCATCCACACACCGGAAAGCACGCCCCGCGAGAAGTGGGCAATCGGCTCGCCTTCGGGCTTCAGGCCGGCAGCGGTCAATACGCCGTGATCATTACAGACCGACTCACACGGCGCGATCCTCCACGGCTCGTGCCATATCCTCCCCGAGATGATCTTGCGGTTCTTTTCAGAGAACAGCAGATACCGCTCGAACAGCCAGAACTCCAGCGTGCCCGGCTCTGCCTTTGAGAACTCCTTTGGCACCACCGTCTCTACGGAGCACCGCGAGCCATCAGAATGCCGGACCGACTCGTAGCAGATGTTCTCATCCACCGAGCAGCCCATGGAGGCGCTCCAATAGGGGAGGCCCAGCAGCAGCTTTCCACCGAGAACGGCCATCTCACTCGATGCCTCAAGGCTGAGGAACCAGACCGCAGGAGCACCATCTGGGCCGACCACGTAAGTCCTGACGTTGGTCTCCAAGAAGTTGTGTGCGGTGGGACAGTAGAGGCCATTCTTGAACTCGATGTCACGCATTTCGAACGGAACGAGGCCCACATACGCCTTCCCTTCCCATAGGTCCAAGTCAAGTGGTACGAGGTGCTGGACCTCTTCAGGCTCGAACGCCCAGTGCAGAAAGGTCAGGTTCGACCAGCGCTGCCGCAAAGGCGGCTGATCCAGAGGTTTTTCGCGAAGCTTCAGCAGTTTTTCTGTGTGTGTCACGGCTGTCACCGTGACCAGGCTACCATAGCTTTCACTTTATTCTGAAACTTTAGGAATTACTGCACCTTTACGAGCGGCCAGACCTCGACGTTCACGCCAGGTGAGAAGTGAACAAGCGGATTTCGCCCCTTAGGATCTATCCCAGCAGCCTTCAACGGGCCGTAGCTTTCGCACAGCGAATCACAGGCCGAAATCTGATACGGCTCATGCCAGACGCGGCCAGATTTTATGCGGCCCCGATGCTCCGAAAAGAGCTGATACCGCTCGACGAGCCAGAACTCTCGGCTCCCCGGTTCTGCGGATGCAAAGCTCTGGGGTACCGAAGTGAACACTGTGCTGTCTGTTCCATCCTTCCGGATGAGGTCGTACCTCAGCCGCTCCTGCTCAAAAGCAAGCATGATCGAATGGTGGTATGGCAGGCCGTAGAGCTTTCTGCCACCAATTGCAGCCAGACGGCTGCTGGCATCCAAGCTGAAGAACCAGACTCCTGGTGTGCCGTCCGGACCAATAACATAGGTCCGAACATTCGTCTCAAGAAAATTGTGGGCTGTCGGAATCCGGAGCCCTGATCGGTGCCGAATCGCCCTCATGTAGAACGGCACCAGCCCAACGTATGCCCGTCCTTCAAATGTATCGATGGTCAACGATTCAGGCAAAAGTGGTTCGATTAGACCCGGCTCAAAATCCCAGTGCAAAAACGTGAGGTTCGCCCACGTTTGAAGCATGATCGGCTTGCCCTCCGGACGCCTCCGCAGCTCGAGCAGACCAGCGAAGTCACTCATGCTGCTCGCTCAGCGCCAAAATGCTGCCAAGGGAATCGACAATCGGTGCGTCGCCTCGAAGCACTAATTGGGCGTGCTTGCGCGACGGCTCGATGTATCGCTCGTGCCCGACCCTCACAATCTCAACGTAATACGCTGCCATCTTGTCGATCGGCCAGCCGTGCCGGCTGGTCCTCACGTCCCGCTCCAGACGACGCACAGCGCGGATGTCAGCCTCCAACTCAACAAAGACAGAAACATCTGCCCGTGCAAGAAGCTCAGGCACAGCCAACAGCATCAGCCCCTCCATCACAACGATCTCCTTCTCACTCGCTTCCACCCTAGCGAGTGCGGCCGCATTGTCAGCCGACTCCGGATGATTGAAGTTGAACATC
>JALGYA010000284.1 GCA_029824475.1 Fimbriimonadia bacterium
CTCATCTTCCGTGGTTTGCTCCTCTAGAGTTCTTCGACAAGTTCCCCCTTGAGGATATTCAGCTCCCGCCCATGTACGAGCAGGACAGGGATGACCTGCCGGCCGCAGCACAGAAGCTGCTGGCATCGAGGCCCTATTACGATAAGGTGATCGAATACGGCCTTCAGAAAGAGACGATCCAGGCTTACCTCGCCTCTATCGCCTACATGGATGAAATCGTGGGCCGCCTGCTCAAGTCGCTGGAAGAGAGCCGGTATGCCGACAACACAATTGTTGTGTTCTGGTCAGATCATGGCTGGCAGCTAGGAGAGAAGCACCACTATAGGAAATTCGCAATGTGGGAGGATATCGCCCACGTACCGCTCGTGATCAGAGCCCCTGGGCAAGAGCCCGGCAGATGCGATGAACCTGTGAACCTGCTCGATCTCTATCCGACCCTGCTCGCGCTCTTAGGCGTAGAGCAGCGCGAAAACCTTGATGGGCACGACCTTTCCCCACTGCTGGCAGATCCCACGATGGACTGGCCTCACCCGTCAATCACCACATACGCTCCCGGCGCGGCAAGCGTGCGGACAAACCGGTGGCGCTATATTCGATACGCGGATGGAGGTGAGGAGCTCTATGACCACGTGTACGACAAGAACGAGTGGGCAAACCTTGCGAGCACACCCGGATATGAGGATGTGCTTGACCGCCACCGAGCGGCGTTTCCGAACGAGTTCCATCCGCAGGTCAAGACGACTGGGCTGGCAGCATTCCGAAAGAAGCGGACCGGCGGCGGGGAATAGCTTTGGCGCCCATGTGCACCGGTCTCCCCTCAATTACTCAAGTGCAATTACCAGGATTGATGAAAGACTCTCTCTTGGCACGTCCTGTGCGACTTGAAAACCGAGCCCCATGGACATTTGAGGGGCACAGCGAGCAGGACTATGAAGATTTTCAAGATCACCGCAGTCATCGCCGCTGGTGCAGTTCTTGCTTCAAGCGCGCTGGCCAGTGGTGGTAAAGCCGATTTCAGATCACATGGCGTCGGTTCAATCCGAGCCTATTCCTGGAACACAATGGAAGTCACCGGCAACGGATCCCTCTGGATCTTCGCCCGACAGGCATCCATTATTGATGTAAAAGGATTTACGCACATCGCCAGTGACGGCCCCAAGTGGCATCTCTACGAGGGATCAGGCACCATCAAAATGACCGCTCTCGACCATGTCGTTGCGACCTGGTCTGCAGAGGGCCAGTTCATGGTCTCCATCTGTGGGAAAGGCGAGGCCTTCTTCACCGGCAAAGGCAGCTTCACAGCTGACGGAGCGAAAGGAAACTGGAACCCGACGATCGAGCAGCACATCTACTTTGGCCCCGGCTGGTAGCACTGCTGTGCAACTGAATCAAGCGGCTCGGCGCACAGCGCCCGAGCCGCTTTTTCGTTAATCGCATCATTTTTGTCTCCCTGGTCAGAAGAACAGGCCTCCGCATGCCGATGCTTTCCTTAGCGGAACGTCTTATGCTCAGCGGAGAACATTTTGTACAAGAAGGGCTGATCACCAAAGATCAGCTCTCGAAAGCTCTTCAAAAGCAGCTCGAAGCAGGGGGATCTAAGCCTATAGCTCGCTATCTCGTCGAGCTGGGAATGATCACCGAAAACCAGCGCGTCAAGTGCCTGGGCAAGAGCTGGGGCATCCCCTATATCGACGTCACGCAGCACACGCCGACTGAGCAGGCGATGGAGCAGATTTCGGTCGCCTTCGCACGGCGATTCAAGGTTCTCCCCTACAAGATTGAGGACAAGAAGCTCCACGTCGCGATGATCAATCCGCTCGACGTGTTCGTGATCGACACGATGCGGGAGCAGACCAAGTTGGAGATCGAGCCGATGGTGGCTGTCGACCCTGACATTGGCTACGCGATCGAAGAGCACTACCGCGCAGAAGAGGAGATGTCTGAGGCGCTGGAAGGCGTCATCAGTGACTTCGAAGGGGATATGGAGGTCATCGACTCTGAAGGCGATGACGAGCTTTCCGAGGCGGAGCTTCGCGAGCTTGGCGAAGACGCACCCATCATTCGGCTTGCCAACCTCATCATCAATACTGCAATTGCAGAGAAGGCGAGTGATATCCACATGGAGCCGCTGAAAGATGGGCTCATCGTCCGTCTCCGCGTTGACGGTGTGATGTTCGAGTCGATGACTCTCCCCAAGAAGGTCACTGGCCCTCTGACATCGCGATTCAAGATTGTTGCGAACATGGACATCGCCGAAAAGCGTGTCCCTCAGGACAGCCGCATTAGCGCTCGCATCAACGGCAAGGACTACGACTTCCGCGTTTCAACTCTCCCCGTCGTCTACGGCGAGAAGATTGTCATGCGTGTTTTGGACAGGGCTGGCATCAGCGTTGGCCTGGCAAAGCTCGGTTTCCGGGAAAAGAACCTCCAGACTCTTGAGGATATGGCGAAAAAGTCCTTTGGGATTGTCCTCGTCACAGGACCGACCGGTTCGGGCAAGTCAACCACGCTCTATTCGCTGCTGAACCAGGCCAACGACGGCATGACCAACATGACCACGATTGAAGACCCGGTCGAGTACGAACTCAGCGGCATCAATCAGTGCAACGTGAATGAAAGGGCTGGCATGACGTTCGAAGCCGGTCTTCGCGCGCTGCTGAGACAGGACCCCGACGTCATCATGGTTGGTGAGATGCGCGACAAAGAGACGGCAACGATCGCGATGGAAGCCGCGCTCACTGGCCACCTCGTCTTCAGCACCCTGCACACGAATGATGCACCTTCCGCTCCGACGAGGCTCAATGATATGGGCGTCGAGCCGTTCCTGGTGGCCTCCTCGATCGTCGGCATCCTAGCCCAGCGATTGATGCGAACGATCTGCCCCAACTGCACAGAAGAGTACGAAGAAGAGCGCGAGGCCTTAACTCGACTCGTGTTCAAAGTGCCTGATGGCACACCGGAAAAGATCACCCTACACAAAGGCAAAGGGTGCGAGAACTGCAAGGAGACTGGCTACAAGGGCCGAACCGGCGTTCATGAACTTCTGGTGGTCACAAACGAGGTTCGAGACGCGATTCTGAACCAGGA
>JALGYA010000066.1 GCA_029824475.1 Fimbriimonadia bacterium
GGCATCCTGCTGGGCTGTGACAAAGCACACCAGCATCATTGCCAACGTGAGGGTCACCAGCTTAAATCGAGAAAGTCGCATCCTTGCTCCTTAAGGACTATTATACAGTCGGTTTGTTTTGCTGTTTTCTAAAGCCTTCGATCACGATGGTGAATTCACCCTTTCGGACCATCTCTGCTTCAGTTGGCAGTTCGTCCAGTCTGCACCTCACAACCTGCTGATGCAGCTTCGTGATCTCCCGGCAGATCGCGCACCTTCGCGGCCCCAATGCTTTCAGGCACACCGCCAGCGTTTTATCGATGCGATGGGGGGATTCGAAAAGCACAAGAGTTGCTGTTGAATCGACGTAGGGATCGACGATCTTCTTTGCAGGCCCAGGCTTGCGGGGCAGGAATCCTAAGAACGAAAACCTCTGCGCAAAGAAGCCTGCCAGGGCCAGTGCGGCGGTAACAGCACTCGGTCCGGGGATCGCATCGATGTCAAGACCAGCTTCAGCACAAAGATCCACCAGCTCAGAACCTGGATCACTGACCGCTGGCGAACCTGCATCGGTAACTAAAGCGGCTGGCCCTTCGGCCTTGATCTTCTCGACCAGCGCCTCAACCTTGTGCGGAGGGGTGTGCTCGTTGAGAACGGTCATCGGCTTCTTGACGCCGATCTCCTGCATCAAGCGGCCGCTGACGCGTGTATCTTCGACAATCCAAAACGAAGCCGCCTCGAGTGCTTCACGCACTCGAGGCGACAGGTCCCCTAGATTGCCGATCGGCCCGGCAGCCAGCACTAGGTCCGGCTGCGGTCGGCTCACGATCCTGACTCGTCCGTAGAATCGCCTTCAGTTTCAGCATCATCGCCGGAGCCTTCAGCGGCAGCCTTGGCAGCGGCCTCTTCAGCGTCGGCTTCTTCCTGCTGCTTGCGATTAAACTCGTCAAGCTCTATACGGGCTTCCTCATCAGCCTTGGCCTGCTCAGCTTCGTCTTCTTCTCGAAGCTTGATCTCAGCCTCAATGTCTGCGATCGCCTCGTTGAACTTAGTCTCCTGCTCCTCCGAGATCAATTCTGCGGTTTTGCGCATGTCGAATCTCTGCTTCAGCTGAGTCACAGCGGTCGGGGCAGAGAAATCGTAGCCTGCGACGTTACGGGCCGCGGAAAGCAGCTCGCCGAAGCCGTCGTCGTTCATCTCCAAGAAGTAGAAGTGATCCGAGAGTTCGATGCGGATCTGCAGGGATTCAATGTAAGCCAGTACATCACCCAAAATCGCCTCTTTCTCCTCATCCAGCGCAATCGACTCTGTCGCTGAGAGTGTGCGGGACAGGGAGGTATAAAGTTCATAACGCAGACAGGCAAGCGGTCTGTCAAGCTCGCTGATTGCACCAACGCGTGCCTCTTCAGCTCGGGCCAGAAGATCGAGCATCTTGTCGTTGTCCGGGTCCTTGCTGAGGGCGTCGAAGCCTTCGTAAAGAACCTGTACAGCATCCGAACTCCAAGTGATCAGTGTGGGGTCTGAGAGCTCGTCAACTTCCTTGGTCAGCTGAGCGTTGCCTTTGGTCGTCCTCAGATTCGCCATGAGCGTCTCTTTGTTCTCTTCAAAGTTCTCGGGAATCTCGTTCTCGACTGAAATCAGCTGATAGATGGTCGGGCCGGAGAAGTCAGAGATCACCTGGGAGACTTCGCCCGGGGCGAGCTCAAGGAGCTCAGTCAGATTTGTGTTGCCTTCGAGTGTCCGCCGATTCATCGGGAATGAAGTCGGGGCGTCGCCTTCATCGCCGCTGTACTTGCGATAGACGCTTGCGAATGACGCTCCACCGGCGAGCTCTTCACGGGCTTTTTCCGCCTGTTCCGTGGTATCGGCTCCAGGGTCGAGGGAGGGGGAGATGACGAGTCGGTTGAAATTGAACTGGTCGAATGTCGCCTTCAGCTCTTCTTCGGTGACGGTCACGCGGGCGGCGTATGCGGTGGCGAGAGCGTTGAGCAGGTACTGCTCGAGAACTTGCGCCCTGGTAGCCGGATCGTCAAGAATTGCCTTAAAGTTGTCGATCGCCTCTCGCCGAATGTCGCCCGCGGAGCCGCCATGTTCCTCAAGGAATGCGGCATCGATCTGCTCGTCGGTGGCGCCCTGCGGCAGGTTGGGGTTGACTGATATCTGCATCCGCATGATCATCAGCTGCTGATCGATCTCCTGAGTGCGGTATCGAATCGCATCGTCTTCGGAGACGGTCGCCCCATACTTCGCGGCCAGATTTCGTGTCGCCAAGAGAGCGATGTCACCGGATGCAGCTCCACCGTAGTTGTTGACAATCTGTCTCGGCGTGTTGGCCTGCTGCGTGTTCTGCTCCATGAGCGTCACGCGGTCGAGATAGTGCCCCATGGTGATCTCGGTGCCGAGAGCGGAAAACGCCGGCTCATTCAGCCGCGGATCAGTCTGGCTGGTGTTTGTCTCAAAGCCGAGAAGGCTTTTGATGCCCTGCAGCGTCATGACTCCGGCGATGCCGAGCATGGCGGCGAAACAGACAACGATTAGGGCGATTTGGCATCCTTTCTTTTCGAAAGATTTGCGAATTCCAATGATGGACACGAACAGAGACTCCTAAGACCTGCCTTGAGGCAGAAGTGAATTATGGCACTGCTCCGATTTCAGTGGCTGGGAATCCCCAGCAAGCATTAGTAGACAAAGATGGGCTACACTGATATCCGCTTGTACGCCTTTTTGGGCATGAGGACACAGACATGGCGAAAGGACTGACACACAGACAGCAGGAGATTCTCGAATTCATCTCCAAATACATCCAGGACGTCGGCTATCCGCCGTCGATCAGAGAGATCGGCGACGAGTTCGGAATTGGGTCGCTTCGCGGCGTGACGGTGCACCTCGATGCACTCGCCAAGAAGGGCTATATCGAACGGGAAAAGACGCCGAGATCGATTCGGATCATTCACCCGGCGTACCAGTCGTCCCAGCGGACGACAATGCTTCCGCTTGTCGGCACGATCGCTGCCGGTGTGCCAATTAGTGCTGAAGAGAACGTTGAAGACCTGATCCCCGTTCCGAGTGAAATGGTGAAGAACGTCAACAACGCCTTCCTGCTCAAGGTGAAAGGCGACTCGATGATCGGCGACGGGATTGTCCCTCGCGATCTGGTTATCGTCAAGCCCCAACAGACAGCGAACCAGGGCGATCTTGCGGCTGTGATGATTGAAGGTGAGGCGACTGTGAAGAGGATTCACTACGAAGGCCAGACCGTCAAGCTGATGCCGAGCAACCCTGCCTACGAGCCGATCGTGATCAGCTCAGAGGATGCGCGAGTGATTGGCAAAGTCGTTGGCCTGATCCGCGACTACGAAGGAATGGCCTTTTAGGGGCCGCTGATATACGAGATTGACGGCATCGGCGATGCCGCGTCGAGAGGGGCCGTCGGCGACGCAGAGATTCTCTGCTGCTGGCGGACGATCCCTCGTCCCCGTGCAAACCAGGTGATCAGCCCCAGCCTGTTGCCGTCCTCAAACGT
The DNA here is from genome assembly GCA_029824475.1 of Fimbriimonadia bacterium. Classification (GTDB taxonomy): domain Bacteria; phylum Armatimonadota; class Fimbriimonadia; order Fimbriimonadales; family Fimbriimonadaceae; genus JALGXY01. The sequence continues at coordinate 3,503 of JALGYA010000066.1, forward strand.
GAGCTGCAGGTTTGATCGCAGCGTCTGGATTCGTCCTACTGAGGTCTGAATCTTCTCCGACTTTTGGGTGAGGAGCCCCTCGGCCGTAAGGGTCTTGCCCGCCCAGGCGACCTCTCCGCTCCACTTGATGTCCTCATCAGAATCAAGCTTGAGGTCGAGCAGTGTGATCGGCGGTGTGTACTCGGTGCCTGCGAGCCTAACAAAAACCAAGGAGCGTCCCTGCCAGGCGGCGAGCGACTCCCCCAGCTCAGAGGTGAGAATCCAGCCCTCAGTATCTTCAACGGGTGCTTTCTGGTCGGCCGCAACCTTGATGGTCCGCTTCATCCCCTTGTCCATCTCGACAGAGTAGGTCCACTCCGCACCCTCGCTCATCGGCATATAGCTCGGTGCTGGCGGCCGGCAGGCAGCCAGAAGCAATAGAGGCAGGAGCAGCAGTCGCTTCAAACTTTCTCTAGTTTAGCAAGGGACTGCACCATCTTTTTCACGCCCGATGCACCAGGGAAGGCGACGGTGACCTCAGCATCTGATTTCAGCGGTGCGCAGGCGACCACAACTCCGATGCCGAATTTCCGGTGCTGAACCTGCTCTCCGACCTTGAATGGAGGTGTCCATGAGGGGCCGCCGCCCATGACGATCGCCTCCTCGTTGTCTTCAAGCCTTTCGACTTCGATCTCCTCTTCCTGCCGCTTTCGTGGCTGATAGACGGTGTTTCGTCCGCTGCGCTCCTGGCGAACGCTTGTTCGGCCGCTGGGGGCGCCTGCACTTGATCCCGGCAAGGCCACCAACAAGTCGGCTGGCAGGTCATCGATAAATCGGGACCTGGGATAGAAGTTTGGCTGGCCAAACATGCTTCTGCGCCGAGCGTGCAGCAAGTGCAGCTGTTCACGCGCCCGCGTCATTCCGACGTAGCAGAGCCTTCGCTCCTCTTCAAGTTCAGTATCTGAACCGAGCGATCGGGAGTGAGGGAAGATCCCCTCCTCCATTCCCACCATGAACACGACGGGGAATTCAAGGCCTTTGGAGGAGTGGAGCGTCATGAGTGTGACCGCCTCACCCTCCTCCGTAAGGCTGTCTACGTCAGAGACCAGGGCTGTGGCTTCCAAAAAGCCCTCCAGAGTCGGCTCCTCTTCCGAAGCTTCATATTCGGTGGTGACATTGATCAGCTCCTGGAGGTTTTCAAGCCTGCTGACCGACTCTTCGCTGCGGTCTGTTCTGAGCTCCTCCAGATATCCGGAGCGGTTCATCAGGTGCTTGAGCAGCGCTGTGATCCCCTGCTCCGCAGCTATCTTTTGGCCGTCTTCTATCAGCCCGATGAACTTGATGAACGCGGACTGATGCCGTTTGGACAGGCTCTGCTGAAGCACTGGATCTGCAAAGGACTCCCACAGAGTGCGGTCATTTTCCTCCGCGTGGGCGTCAATCTTGCCAATCGTTGTCGCCCCGATTCCCCGGGCTGGAACGTTCATCACACGCCGAAGCGAAAGGCCGTCGTTGGGGTTGAGGCAGATGCGCATGTACGCGATAAGGTCCTTGATCTCCTTGCGATCGTAGAACCTCTGCCCACCGATCAAGACGTGCGGGATCCGCATCGCCAGGAAGGCCTCTTCGAGCACACGGCTCTGCGAATTTGTCCGGCACAGGACAGCGATGTCGCCGTACTTTCGACGTCCTGCGCGGCGCTCCCGGGTGATAGTGTCGGCGACGAGCATCGCCTCGTCGTGCTCTGTGCCCGACTCCGATACGGAGATTTTGTCTCCGGATTCGTTCTCTGTCCAGAGCTCCTTTTCGGACCGGCCCCGATTGTGTTTGATGATCTCGTTGGCGGCCTTTAGGATCGTCTTGGTGGAGCGGTAGTTCTGGGTGAGCGAGATGACCTTCGCATCCGGCCAATCCTTGGAGAAGCTCATGATGTGAGTGATGTCAGCGCCTCTCCAAGCATAGATCGACTGATCGTCGTCGCCAACGATGGTGATGCTTCGATGCTTCTCAGCCAGGGTTTTCGCCAGTTGATATTGGGCGTGGTTGACGTCCTGGTACTCGTCCACCAGGACGTGCTCGAACCTCTCCTGAAACTCCTCGCGAACCTCCTTCGACTCCTGCAGCAGCTTGACCGCCTTCATGAGGATGTCGTCAAAATCGAGGGCTCCCGCAGCGTTTAGTGCCTTCTGGTACTCAGGGTAGATGTCGCCAACCACTGACTCGAAGTAGCCCGCAGTCTGCTTGCCATACTCAATCGGGCCCTGCAGCTTCTCCTTGGCGCGGCTGATTTCGGCCAATACGGCGCGCGGCTGGAAAACTTTGTCGTCGAGGTCCTTCTTTTTAAGCAGCCGCTTGACGAGCGTCATCTGGTCAGAATCGTCATAGACCACGAACGACTTCTTTACGCCAATCGCCTCGCCTCTCATCCTCAGCAGCCGGGAGCAGACGGAGTGGAAGGTGCCGAGCCAGAGGTGCCGGGCAGTGTCGCCGATCATCTCCTCGACCCGCTCCCTCATCTCCTTGGCAGCTTTATTTGTGAAAGTGACTGCAAGAATTCGGTAAGGGGCCGCACCGTCTGAGACCAGACGGGCTATCCTGCAGGTGACGGCTCGGGTTTTGCCGGATCCAGCCCCAGCGAGGATTTTTACAGGCCCGGCGGGGGCCTCAACAGCCTCTCGCTGCTGGGGGTTTAGGGTGGAGATATCAAAGCCAGGGGACATGCGGCAGGCCCATTATGAGAAAAAGGACCGGCCTTTGGCGCGGTGTGCTGGAGGAAAGGGGAATTTCGCAGCACCAAAAGTGTAACATTGAGGTTCGTCTGCCGCGTCAAACGATGCAGGAAATTCCTGTTTGAGGGGTCTGCCTATTTTTGGTGGACCAGTACAAGCGCATGAAGAGACTGATTGCAGCTGCCATCGCCCTAACCATCGCAAGCTCCGTGCTTGCGCAGTCGGGCACATTTACGATTCGACGACCCGTCGATGGATCGAGCGTCCGTGAGGTCGTCAAGGTCCGCATTCCTGAGGGGTCGATCCCTGATACCGGCTACATCGGTATCTTTGTCAACGGAAAGTTTCTTGAAGCTATCCGACCGACTGAGGTCGAGGACGATTACGTCTACGAACTCGACACGAAGGCCAAGGGCATCGCTGACGGCGAAGCCACCATCGAAGCGGTCCTGTTTATCCAGACAGATACAGGCCCGGTCGCGATGGACCGCAGTTCGGTGATGGTCACGGTTGACAACCACACAAGCATTCCGGTTCCCGAAGAAGGAATCGAGCTGCGCTACACGTTCTATCCTGGCGAGGTTCTCAACTACCTTTCTACAGAGCGAGTGAGCATCTCAACGGTTTCACAGGCCCTGGCCCAGATCGGTGGACGAGGCTCTCAGCAGAGCCTGGACATCCAGTCGAATCGGCTGATGTATGCCCATGACAACGCATACGAGACCGAGACTGGCCCTGAAGGTCTGATTCGAATTCAAGCCCTGCCTGACAAGGGCAAGGACTACGCGATCGTGAACGTGCTCGGCGAAACTGAGCCCCGCAAGTTCATGGACTACGAAATGCATCCGTGGTACATGCGCATCACAGATGTAGGACGAGAAGTCTTCAGCGCGGCCCCCAGCTATCACCCATCGCTCGACACGGCAGCCGGCGATTCCTTCCGAACTGACCTGTTCGTGATGAGTCCGCTTCCGGTTCTTCCGACAAGAGCCGTTCGCCCGGGCGATGCCTGGGAAGGTTCATTCCTAGCTTCAGTCATCGGACTTTACGTGAAGGACGGGAAAGAGAAGCACACCAAGGCCATCCCGGCACGAGGAAGCTTTGAGGGCGTGGAATGGCAGGACGGAATTCCCTGCGCAAAGATCCGCACTCTCGTCAGAGTTGGTGAAGAGAGCCTGGACGACGTTTCGACTCTCGGCACGCTGGAAGGTTCGCCGACGAAGCTCGAAATGGAAGAGCTGACATGGTTCTCGCTTGACAGCGGAGTCCTCGTCAAGAAGCAGACAAACCTCCTCATTGAAATCCTGATCGAATCAGGCGCAACTGTTACGACCGGCGCAGCCGGTGGCGGTCCGGCTGGCGGACGCGGTGACAATAGTGGGGCTGGCAATCTCGGACTGGGCGCAGGCGCACCCGGTGGAGCTGCTGGTGGTGCGGGAGCACCTGGACGACGGCGAACCGGTTTTGTCAACCAGATCAACTCTGCGATTCAGAAAGGCACAGCACTTCACTTCCGACAGGGTGGAAGAGCTGGTGGACCTCCCGGGCTGGGCGGTCCTCCTTCTGGTCTCGGTGGCGGCGGTGCTGGATTCCAAGGCGGGCGCACCGGCTCGATCGGTGGATCGGGACCGAAGCAGGTCCTAAGAATCAGCGTGCAGAGCACTCTAGAGCTCGAACAAGACTAAACTGACTGACATGAACGGACGGGCGCGCATATGACGCCCCTCGACGATGATCGAAGCTCCTTGGAAGACAAACCCAGGGAGCTTCGAGCTACGTTAGGGGAACACTTAGAAGAGCTTCGGCAGCGGCTCTTTAGAGTGATCGGTGCCCTCATCGTCGGCATGGTCGGCGGTTGGATGGTCTTCGGCCCGGTCTACAACGAACTTGTCTACCACGGGATGAAGGGCTTCCCAGAAGCCCTGGAAGTCGAGTCGGCGATTACGAGCATTCAGGACGCTTTCTTCCTCCATTTCCGTATGGCGTTCTATCTGTCCTTGGCCCTCGTGCTGCCTGTTTTGGTCACCCAAATCTGGGGATTTGTCTCTCCTGGCCTCAAACCCCAGGAACGGAAGCCGGTAAAGATTGTTGCGCCGATCAGCGTCTTACTGTTCTTCATTGGTGGCTTTATCTGTTGGCACATTCTGCCAATCACTCTCAGCTGGTTCGCGGGTTTCGCAGATGACTTGGGTGTCATCGTAATGCAAGATCCAGCGAAGCTGGTCTTCCTGATGGTGAAGATGATCCTCGCCTTTGGCATCGGTTTCCAGATGCCTCTGATTGTCTTCTTCCTGGCACGATTCGGCATCATCACACCCGAAGGCCTGCTCCGCTACTGGCGGCACAGCATCTTCGGTGTCTTCGTCGCATCTGCCTTGATCACCCCATCTGGTGATCCGGTCGGAATGCTCTCGATGGCCCTGCCATTGACGCTGCTCTTCTTCCTGAGCGTCTATGCAGCCAAGTGGTCCATGAGAGGCCGAGACAACTCGGACGACGAACTCAACAGTCTTGACTAATGATCAGCTGACAGGAACGGTGTGCCCACTGCTCGGCGGCAACGCGGAGCAGGAGGCAACCCTGTCAGCCTCCCCAGGTGTCTTTGCTGACTTCCCAGCTGATCTCAACGAGAAGCTGGTCGAACGTCTGCAAGAGCTTGGGATTGAGAAGCTCTATGCCCACCAGGCTGAGGCCATCGAGAGCGCTCTTGCTGGCCATGACACAGTAACGACTGTTGGCACCAGCAGCGGCAAGACTCTGTGCTATGCCCTGCCAATGCTGCAGAAGTGTCTGGAGGAGCCATCAGCGAAAGCGCTGCTGCTCTTCCCAACCAAAGCGCTCGCCCATGACCAGCTTGACCGCCTCCAGGAGTTGGCGGAAGGCTCGTCTCTGATGTCGTCGTGCTACGACGGCGACACGCCAAAAAGCAGACGCTCGATGATCCGGTCGTCCGCGCACCTGATCCTCACGAATCCGGACATGCTGCACATGGCGATCCTGCCGCAGCATGAGCACTGGCGAAAGTTCTTCAAGTCGCTGCGTGTGATCGTTTTGGACGAGGTGCATGTCCTGCGGGGCGCATTTGGAAGCCACACAGCATGGGTTCTGCGCCGCCTGCTGCGGCTGTGCGAGTGGTACGGATCGAAGCCGCTTATTCTGGCGAGCAGTGCGACTCTGCCGAACGCCGAGGAGCACTTCGAGAATCTCACCGGTCGCACCCCGGTGGTGATCAGCCAGGATGCAGCACCGTCATCTGACAAGAAGATCTATCTCATTGAAGCCCCGGATGACGCGTCATCCGGCTTCGAGACGCCGAACATGCTGACCGCCAGGCTCTTGGCTGAGCTGGCGATGAATGATGTGCGCACGCTCGCCTTCTGCAAGGCTCGCACAACGACTGAATTGGTGGTGCGCCAGGCAAGGGAGCATCTCAAGGCCAAGGGCGCTCCGACCGGGCTGATCGACAGCTACCGTGGCGGCTACACCGCCAAAGAGAGGAGAGATATTGAGAAGCGTCTTTTCAAGGGCTCTCTGTCAGGCCTCGCTGCGACCAATGCAATGGAGCTTGGGGTTGATGTCGGCGGGCTGGACGCCGTGATCCTGAATGGCTACCCTGGCTCGCTCTCCAGCTTCTGGCAGCAGGTGGGCCGATGTGGTCGCGCTGGTCGGCCGGGAGCGGCGGTCTTTATTGCCCATGAAGATCCCCTGGAGCAGCATCTCGTCCGCGATCCTCATGCACTTCTCAATGCGAAAGAGGCGGCTACGGTCAGCATCGAAAACCCGCAGATCGCCGAATCTCAGCTGCGCTGTGCGGCTTTTGAGCGGCCAATCGCTCCTGAAGAGCTGGAGGCGATCGGCCCTTCCGCGGTAGAGGCGGCCGAGCGGCTTGGCGAAGCTGGAGAGCTGGAATTCAATGCTGGAAGGTGGTTCTATCCGTCCTACGACGGCCCGGCGTTCATGGTCAATATCCGCGGCAGCTCCGCCGAGACATTTGTGCTCAGAAACGGCGACGAGGTGATCGGCGACATGGAGGAGTGGCGCGCCTATCTCCACGCCCACGCTGGCGCGGTCTATCTCCATCGGGACCGCACGTTTGTCGTCACCAAGCTCGATCTTCAGCATGGCGAAGCCACACTTCAGGAAGATGACCCGGGCTATTGGACGCGAACTCAGAGCCGATCGTTGGCCCAGGAGACCGCCAGGATTTCTCAGCGAGACGCCAGGGAAGTGAAGCTCGGTCTCGCGGGGCTAAAAATCACGATTCAGGCCACAGGCTATCAGCGGATCAAGAACGGCTCGACAGAGATTCTAGGGCACGAGGAGCTCGATCTGCCGCCGCTCACATGGGACACGATCGGTGTGGCCTTAGACTTCCACCCTGAGTTCGCCTCCTTCGAGGACCCTCAAGCCCTGGGCGGCCTGCACGGATTGGAGCATGCACTCATGGCCGCGGCTCCGCTGATTGCCGGGTGCGATCCCCGGGACCTCGACTCCGTCTGGTTCGCCATCGCCCCAGAGACGATGGCGCCGAGGATTGTTGTATTTGACCAGGCGCCTGGTGGGCTGGGCTTTAGCGCAAAGCTCTACGAAGAGTATGAGGATTGGATTCGGCTGGCCAGCAAGATCGTGCTTTCGTGCTCCTGTGAGCACGGATGCCCCAAGTGCATGCTCTCCCCGAGGTGTTCGACTGGCAACGAGCCGCTGTCAAAGCCGGAGCTCAAACGGATGCTCGATATGCTGCTTGCCTAGAAGATTTCGGACCATCGCCAGTGAACTGAACCGTCCAGCATCACGTACGCCCTGCCGAGGCCTGCCTCTATGTAGCCGAGCTGAATGTTGCCCGGATTCTCGCCCTTGGGGACCTCTCCACCCGCAAAGAGAGGGACGAATTTCTCAAGCGATCCCTCTTCCCGGGTCAGAGGACCGACGAGCTCTATAAACCTGTCTTTGGGCGGAAAACCCTGCCCGCTGTCCCGCCAGAAGATGAGCGCTCCGTAGGCAGCATCGAACGCCTTTCGGACAGCATCCTGGCGAATCGCTTCGTTCTGCAGGGTCTGATATCGGGTGGTGGTCATCGACTCAAGCCTGCGAATAAAGAGGCTGCCGTGCGTCAGATAGAGAAGAAAACTGAAGTCTGCGGAGATCGCCGCTCGCTCCACATCGGAAGCGACCATCGCCTGTGGGTGGGAGCTCGATCCGAAGGCCTTCAGCCAGAGTGCCGTCACTTCTGTGCTGGCCGCGCCGAGGGAGATTGCGTGCTTTTGCAGTTCTGTGTAGAAATGAGGCCGCGGCCGGGCGGCTGGCTGAAACCTGCCGTGGTTGAGCTGGAGCTCGCCGGTGGTGAGGCTGAACACGACGTGCATGTCACGCAGACCACCCTGAAAAAGATCACCCTGCTTTGTGTTGAGTACGAGCGTCGCGCCGCCGTTGGTCCAGTGCCCCGATGAGGGCCGCGCAGCATCACGCGGGAACGACTGGGTTTGAAGCACCGACCCATCCTCAGATCGGACCTGGAAGACGAACTCCTCGGAGAGGATTTTGCCGCCCTGGGCAAGGCCACCCAGCTTCACTTTTTGCCCAAATAGCACGGCCTTCGGCTCTGCCGGGTGCGGATAGATCTCAGGGTAAGCGCCGATCTGGTCGCCCGCGATGGTGGACTTCGATGCGGATCGAGACCCGGTGGAGACCGTCCAGAGAGTGTGCTCCTGGTCTGCAGAATCGAGTCCGCTGCCAGAGACTGCTGAGGTGAGAATGAACCCGGACTGCCCGCCGGCAAGCCATGCGACCCGGAGATGTTTGACCTTATCTGGATCGAACGAGGCCGCTGTCCATATCCTGAGCGTTTTTGTGTCGAGGATGAAAATCGTGGTTGTCCGAGCCGAGCCGTCGGCAGAGTCGAGAGTCTGCTGGACGAAGGCCCATTTTCCATTGTTGGATAGCGTGATCTCCTCCACCCCGGGGCCAAGAATCGGAACGGATGGCCTCAGCAGCAGAACGCGATCCTCACGGCTGACTGCCTTGAGGTTAATCAGGTCTGGTCCTGTCTGTTGAGCGGCCTCTAGCGCCATCAATAGGGCTGAGATTGCCATCCTCATCTTCTGACGCACAGTCGGCCCTAAGAAGTTCCCCGGCCCAATGATGCCGATTTGAGTCAAGATTGCAAGCAGATGCCAATCGCAGCCGCTCTGATGCTGCCGATCCTTCTGCAGGATCCGGTTAGCCTCGCTCCTCGGGCCAAAGC
>JALGYA010000285.1 GCA_029824475.1 Fimbriimonadia bacterium
CTACTACATCGCTCCTGAGGTACCGAAAGAGTGGCGTCAGGCGATGATCGACGGAGTCGAAGACTGGAACGTCGCTTTCGAAGCTGCTGGCTTCACCAATGCCATCCAGGCCAAGCTCGCTCCGACTCCGGAAGAGGATCCGGACTGGTCGCCAGAGGATGTTCGGTACAGCGTGATCCGATGGGCTCCTCTGCCGATCGCAAACGCCATGGGCCCCCACGTTGGGGACCCGCGGACCGGCGAGATCATCTCGGCCCACATCATCATGTGGCACGACGTTCTCAAGCTCGGCGTGGACTGGTACTACGCTCAGGCTTCACCGATGGACCCGCGCGCACAGCGGATTCCCTTCCCGAAAGATCTGATGGACGATATCGTCCGGTTCATCGTCTCACACGAGGTTGGCCACACCCTCGGCCTGCAGCACAACGGCAAATCATCAGCGATGGTGCCGACCGAACTGCTGCGAGACAAGAAGTGGACTCACGAAAACGGCACAGCCACCAGCATCATGGACTACGCCAGGTTCAACTACGTCGCCCAGCCGGGTGACGGCGCAAACCTGATGGCCAAGATCGGCGTCTACGACAAGTTCGCCATCGAATGGGGCTACACCCCCATCGACCATGCGCAGAAGCCAGAAGACGAGCGCTCCGTGCTCGATGCTTGGGCGTCGCGACAGGTGGGCAATCCGATGCTCCGCTTCGGCAACTTCAGCAGCGTCGACCCGACAAGCCAATCCGAAGCACTCGGTGCGGACAGCATGACTGCTTCGACTTACGGCCTTGAGAATCTCAAGCGTGTGATGAAGAACCTGCAGAGTGCGTCGAACAAGTTCGGCCGCGACTACAGCGAACTCAGCCGCTTCTACGGCGCCGTCTGGAGCCAGTACAACCTGTATGCAAGCCATGTTGTGGGCAACGTTGGCGGCATCGAGAAGATCGACTACCATGTAGGCCGTGGCGGCGAAGTTAATCGACACGTCTCCAAGGACAAGCAAAAGCGTGCAGTCAAGTACCTGATGGACAACGTCCTGACGACTCCTGAGTACCTGCTCGACCGTTCGATCCTGATGAGGATCGGCACGTCCAATGGTTCATCAAGAGTCTCTTCTGCTCAGAGCAGAGCGATTTCCGGTCTTCTCAGCTCAAGCCGGGCAAGTCGGATGGTTGAGAACGAAACGATCAACGGCGACAAGGCCTACAGCGTCGCGGAGATGATCGAGGACATGCACGCCGAGGTCTGGAAAGAGCTCAAAGCGAGCAAGCCGGTTGTCGATTCTTACCGAAGAACGATGCAGCGCAGCTATGTCTCCACGCTCGCGAGCCGGGCAGGAGGATCCTCTGGTGATCTGAAGGCATACGCTCTGGACGAACTGATCAAGTGCGAGAAAGCTGCCAGTGCCGCCGCCAAAAAGGCCGGCGACACAGCCACTCGAGTCCATCTCCAAGAACTGAGCCGATCGATCAAGCAGGTGCTTGAGAACAAGAACGGCTCCAGCACTGCTGGCGGCGTCTCGTTCCCCTTCCCCTTCATCAAGGAGCCGGTCGAGGATGACACCCACTTGGGATGCCTTTCTCACCCGCCCACGACTGCTCACAAGCACTAAGCTGAGCACCAGTCTCCGTCGACCAAATATGAGTCGGCGGAGGCTGTTCTTTTTAAACGGCCCGTGACCGGCCTTTCCGGGGCTGGCCCTTACCGATATAATCAAGACCTAATGAGCGCCGTTCTGCTCGATGCCAATGGGATTCGAAGAACCCTGGCACGCATGAGCCATGAGATTCTGGAGGCCAACCAAGGGGCTGACGATCTCGTCTGTCTCGGTATCCTCCGCAGGGGCTGGCCTGTCGCCAAGCGCCTCGCCTTCGCACTGACCCAGACCGAGGGCACGACGATCCCCTGTGGACGCATCGACGTCAGCTCCAGCCGAGACGACGCAAAAGCCGCGGACGCCGACGAAAGCGAGATTCCTTTCAGCATCGCGGACAAGAACGTCCTGCTGGTCGATGAGGTGATGTATACGGGCCGAACGATCCGGGCAGCACTCAACGCAATCGCAAAACACGGACGACCCAAAACCATCCAGCTGGCAGTACTGGTCGATCGGGGACACCGGGAGCTGCCGATCCAGCCAGACTATGTGGGTCGGGTCATCGAGACAGCCGAGGACGACTACATTCTCGTGAAAATGAGTGAAATCGACGGAGAGGACTTAGTGGAGCTTCAATCAGTATCTGAACGGGCGGCGTCTCAATGAGCAAGAGCCTCCTCGCGATCCGCCATCTTGAACCTGAGACAATCCAGGCCCTGCTCGATTCAGCAGCGGCCTTCAAAAAGAAAGTTGAAGCAGGCAAAGACTGCCGCATTCGGCCCGCCAGATCGATCGGCCTCCTCTTCTTTGAAAATTCAACGCGAACAAGAGTCGCATTTGAGCAGGCGGTCAACTACCTCGGCTGGCGATCAGTGAACTTCTCCGGCTCCGGCAGCTCAGTCAGCAAGGGCGAGACGCTGAAGGACACCGTTCTCACCCTCAAGTACGAGCGGCTCGAATGCCTCGTCATGCGGCACCCATCCAGCGGTTCTCCCAAGTTGGCCGAAGACTATTTCGGCGGTCCGGTCATCAACGCCGGCGACGGAGCGCACGAGCATCCGACGCAGGCCTTAGGCGACGCTCTTACAATCATCGAGCGCAAAGGCTCGCTCGACGGCCTCCGAGTGGCAATCGTTGGTGATGTGCTCCACTCCCGAGTCGCACGCAGCAACGCGTGGCTCTTCCACAAGATGGGCGCGGAAGTGAGATTCGTCGGACCACGAACACTTCTCCCAACATCGACCGCAAAGCTCCCCGGCACCGTGTTCTACGACCTCAGGCAAGGCCTCGAAGGCGCAGATGTTGTGATGTGCCTGAGGCTCCAGAGAGAGAGAATGACCGACGGCCTGCTGAGCTCCACAAAAGAGTACGCACGGATGTATCAAGTCAATCGCAGCTCTCTGCGGAGCGCAGCCAAGGATGCGATCGTCATGCACCCAGGCCCACTCAATAGAGGCATCGAAC
>JALGYA010000286.1 GCA_029824475.1 Fimbriimonadia bacterium
TGGAATCTTGTCTGGTCTGCGGACGCACATCGAGGTGAGTGCCCGCAGGCCGGCTTCTGAGTAGAAGCTTCGCAGCTCCGGCTCGCAGGTCAAGTCGACCGCGTAGTACGGCTCCAGCAGCAGGAGCATTCTGCGAACCAGCTCTTTGCCGATGCCTTGGCCTCGGTGCGTGGGTAGAACCTCAAGCAGAGGGATGTGTGCGTTCAAAACGCCATCGGTTATGGCGTTAATGAACCCGACGACCTGTCGCCCTTCCATAGCCAGCACGATGTGCGTGCTGCCTTTGAGGAGGCGCAGGTGCGCGTCTGCTGACGGGATCTCCGCCCAGTTGTCGAAGAACCCTTCCAGATCACCTGGCTCCACTCCTTCGGCACTTTCAGTAAACTCGATCGGCACTGCTCACTATTCTATACAGCAATTCACCGAAACGCAACACCGTTTGATGCGATATTATGTTGAGATGCTGAGTAGAGTCGCCCTTGCGGTCTTGATTGTGGCCCCGTGTGCAGGCTACAGCTCCGATTACTGGGTGGAGCCGCTTGAGGCGACCAAGCGTGCGAAAGTCACGATTGAATCGGACGCTGTCTACACCGAGTTTCGGATGCCTGCGTGGGCTCCTGGCGACTACCAAATCTTTGCGTACGGCAAGCAGATCAAGGCGATCCGTTTTTCCAAGGACGGAGAAGCAGCTGCACACGTAGTGACTCCTGACGTGAACCTCTGGCAGATTCCGAATGGCGCTGACAGAGTTGAGTACGTGGTCGGGGAGAGCGCCGGTAATTTTTCACCCAATCTGCGAGTGGCACCCGGTGAATTCTTCGTGAACGGCGGCGGAGTGCTCGGGTGGTTTGTTGGCGATGAACGGAATCCGCAGAAGCTGATCGCTAAGCTCTATAGCACCGGCCCCGCCGTCTGCTCCCTTCCAACAGTTCCAGTTGAGGATGGCTGGGCGGCATTCCAGGCCATTGATTACGACGAGCTGATCGACTCTCCGCTGGTGGTCGGTCGTGACGTCAAGGTGTTTGAGTACGACGTGCTCGGCGTGCCGCACAAGATTGCAGCGTATGGCAACGGTCCCTTCGGAGACCTGTCTGGCTGGGAGGGCGTGACGAAGCCAGTTGTCGAAGAGGCTGTGAAGCTCTACGGTGACATCCCCTACAAGCAGTTCATTTTCTTTTGTGAGTTCGGGCGGCGTCCGTTCGGCGGCCTGGAGCACAAGAACTCCACCCGGCTTGGTCTGTGGAGCAAGAATCCTCAGCAGGCTGCGGGGCTGGCTGCCCACGAGTACGTTCACACATACAACGTCAAGCGTGTTCGCTCGAAAGTGCTCGGCCCGTTCGACTACTCCAAGCAGGCGGATACAGGCGCTCTCTGGTGGCTCGAAGGCGTGACGGACTACTACGCTTCGGTCTTCCGATACCGCGCAGGGATGACCACCAAGGAGAACCTGTTGAATGGCTTCGCCAGGTCGCACGTGAGCTTGATGCGAAATCCGGCTCGATTCAAGGTAACGGCAGACGAATCGAGCATGCGAGTCTGGGAGTCGAGGGGAAGCAACGGGTTTGGCGGGCTCAGCTACTACCAGAAGGGTCATCTGGCAGGCGTCTGCCTCGACCTGGCGATACGAATTGGGTCAGACGGGAAGTCGAGCCTTGATGATGTGATGCGCCAGCTCTATGAAGAGTGCAAGGATGGTCCGGGATTCGAAGAGGGCCGGATTCGAGAGCTGTGTGTGCAGTTCGGTGGCGACACTCTCGGGCCGATTTATGATCGCTGCATCCATTCAGCCGAGGAGCTGCCGCTGGACGAACTTCTCCACAAAGCAGGGTACATGCGCGAGAAAGGCGTCATCTCGGTCGATCCTGATGCATCGCTCAAGGCCGCCAAGATTGGGGCGAACTGGCCAAACCTGACGCTTTCGTCAACAAAAACTGCTGCAGACCGGAACTAATGGAGCGGTCCGCCCATTAGACTAGACTAAGATCGCCGATTGGAGATCATAACTCAAGGAACGAAAATGAAGAAAGCAATTTTTGCTCTCGCCGCCATGGTTGTGGCAGGCGCTGTCGTCGCAACGACAGCAGGCAACGCGAAATCCGGCCTAAACGTCGGTGAGATGGTCACTCCTTTCCACCCCACACATGTGAGCGGTCCTGACAAAGGCACCGACACCTGCCCGCCCTGCAAGTACGGGGCACGGCCAGCTGTGCAGGTCTGGTCCAACCATGATTCCGAGGAGAACTCAGCGAAGCTCGCAGCGTTCCTGAGCGAAGAGGTTGAAGAGCTGGAGGATGCCGGCTTCAAGGGCTTCATGATCATGCTGACCAATTGCGACAAGTGTGTCGACAAGTCCAAGGCGCTCGGCGCGACTGCTGAGAAGAAGGGCTGGAAAAACATCGGCGTTGCACACCTCGCAATCGACACGGACTACGTGAAGAACTACAAGGTGAACACTTCGGCTGACGTGAAGAACACTGTGTTCGTCTACAAGAACCGAAAGGTCGTTGCCAAGTTCGTCAACCTGAAGGCTGACAAGGCTGGTCTCGCCAAACTCGACCAGGCGATCCACGCTGTCACGGTCGACTAAGCTCTAAAAACCCACTGCCCTACACCTGGCCTCTCTGCTGGTTTTCAGCGAGGGGCCAGTGTTTTTAGGGAATTTTTGAGATTGATGGACAGATCCGGGCGTTTTTTTACTCTATGTAGATAGCAGAGCTTTTCCGGCTCTCATAGACAGGACAGTAGCAGTAAGCTAATCGTCATGACAACGAGGCAATTCGGCGTCTCCCGCAAGGGGGCCGCCTTTTGCTTTAACTAGGGGGGCTATTCCAGACCGGCTCTCTGGCAGTGGCTGCGGAAACGGATCAGCTGAGTTGTGCCCGTCATGTTTGAGAATTCCTGCGGCTCACACGCCTGATCCCACAACGGCAAGACTCGCCTCAGCTTTTAGCTTCAGCGTCAAGGCGACATGCACTAGACCCAATCAAGATATGACGCACAAAAAAGACCCCGATCCCTGAGGATGGGGTCTTCTTGAAGAGACTGAAGGGT
>JALGYA010000287.1 GCA_029824475.1 Fimbriimonadia bacterium
AGGGCCGGGGGGTCGAAGGTCAAAGATGCTCGGCGGCATGTATACAGAGGTATCAGGTCGTCGCCTCGCCTTCGCTTCCGGCAGCTATAACCCAGAAAAGGACGAGCTCCTACAGATTCGCCGGTACATCGTCGCCCATCCGCACGAGGCCGAAGCCGTCCTCAATGACAAGAAATTCAAGAAGACGTACAAGGTGATCGAGGGCGACAAGAACAAGATCCTCCCCGCCGAATTCAAAGAGGCCGCCAAGGATTTCCCGCTGCTCTTCCACAAGCAGTTCTACTGTTGGGCGGAATACGAGGCGGAAGAAGCCCTCAGGGATGACCTCGTCGATTTCGCAATAGAAAACTGGAAGGCAGCCAAGCCGCTAATCGATTTCCTCAAGGAGGCCACCAAGAAGTAGCACCGGGGCCTTGCTGCATGGGGAGTCTCAGCCTCTAGGAAGTGAGAACACTCCTGCATCTTTTAGCACCTGGATAATCACCATAGAGGAGATAAAGCCCACAACTAGCAAAAACGGCACCAGCCAGATCAGGTGCCATGAGTGCTTGATCCCCTTAACAGAGAACCAGACAATCGTAGCCACGATTGCCGTTGCGCCAAGGCAGCCGATCATCCAAATCCAATCGTTGTTCTTGATACCGCCCGAAAACAACTCGATAGCTATGAGTGCCATGGCCGCCAGGCACCACGCCACTCCCGATACGAGCGTCATTATCAGTCTATGGTTCATTTGCCCAGCTTATTCATACGCTTCCTAAGCGGTTCTGTGACTAGGAGCAAGTTCCGTAGCCTGCTTGCCACCAAGCCCTAGCACCAGGACCCCTGCTGCTATTCGCCGCCGAGCTGCGTCCTAACCTCATTCGCGCTCCGCGCGGATGACAAAAAACACGTTCCCATTGTTTGGGAGGGCTTTCCAAAATGAGCGCACAGCCATACGAAGAATCACACCTCTATAAGCTCCGGCATTCCGCCGCACACCTCATGGCGCAGGCCGTGACTGAGCTTCACCCCGGATCAAAACTCGCCATCGGCCCGCCGATCGAGAACGGCTTCTACTACGACATCGACTTCCCAGAGCCGATCACAGATCGCGACCTGGGCAAGATCGAACAGCGCATGAAGGAGCTCGCGAAGCTCGACATGCCGATCGAGATGGTCGAGGCCAAGGACAGGGAAGACGCCAAGCGGATCATCCTTGAGGACTGCACCCTCGGCCAAGGTGAAGAGACCGCGCTCTACAAGCTCGAACTCCTCGACGCCATCCCCGACGGCGACCCGATCACGTTTTACGATCAAAAAGGCACCGATAAGCAGGGCAATGAGCGCCGCTTCATCGACCTCTGCCGCGGCCCTCACATCGAGTCGACCAAGCCTCTGCGGTACGTCAAGCTGATGTCGATCGCCGGCGCCTACTGGCGCGGCGATGTCAAGAACAAGCAGCTCACTCGCCTCTACGGCACAGCCTTCGAGACCAAAGAAGAGCTGAAGGAATATCTGCACTTCCTGGAGGAAGCCAAGAAGCGCGACCACAGGCTGCTCGGCCGAGAGCTGAACCTATTCATGTTCAGCGCAAAGGTCGGCCCTGGCCTGCCGCTCTGGCTGCCAAAAGGTGCTGTACTCAGAGAGACAATCTGCGACTTTCTCAAGGATGAGCAGGTCCGGCGCGGCTACGACCCTGTCGTGACCCCCAACATCGCCTCAAAGCGGCTCTACGAGGCCAGCGGCCATATCCAGAACTACGCGGACAAGATGTTCCCGTTCATGGAGGACGCCGAGAAGGAGACATTCATCCTCAAGCCGATGAACTGCCCCTTCCACATCGAGATGTATGCCTCGACTCTGCGCTCCTACCGCGACCTCCCCGTCCGGTACGCTGAGTTCGGAACGGTCTACCGATACGAGCAGAGCGGCGAGCTCGCTGGCATGCTCAGAGTAAGAGGATTCACACAGGACGACGCACACCTCTTCGTCCGCCCCGACCAGCTCCTTGAGGAGTTCAAAGGGGTCGTCGAACTCACAATGGCCGTGCTCAAAAAGCTCGGTCTCAAGGAGTACCGGGTCCGAGTCGGAACCCGTGACCCCAGCTCCGACAAGTACGTGGGCCACGACGACAACTGGGAGCTGTCTGAAAAGGCGATCTGCCAGGCCTGCGAAGAGCTCGGCATCGACTACGAAATCTCAGTCGGCGACGCAGCCTTCTACGGCCCCAAGCTCGACTTGGTCATCAAGGACGCCTTGCGCCGCGAGTGGCAGATGGGCACCGTCCAGGTCGACTACAACCTGCCTGAGCGATTTGAGCTCGAATACATCGGCGAGGACAGCAAGCCGCATAGGCCGATCCTGATCCACCGTGCCCCGTTCGGTTCGCTGGAGCGAATGATCGGCCTCTTGACTGAGGAGTACGCTGGCGCATTCCCGTTCTGGATGTCGCCCGTCCAGGTTGGCATCCTGCCGATCGCGGACAGGCACGTCGGTTACGCTATGGCTATCGCCGAAGTGCTTCAGGGATACCCGTCCCTAGTGGAGCCGGAAGGTGAGCAGACTGAGTTCAAAGCGCCTGAAGGAAGCATTGATGAGACAATCCGCGTTTCAATCGACGCCAGCCGCGAGACACTCGGCAAGAAGATCCGCAACAACACGAAGCAGAAGCTTCCGTACCTGCTGATCGTCGGCGACCGTGATGCTGAGGAAGGAACTGTCGGCGTTCGTGCACGCGGTGAGGACGGTGATCTTGGCAGCATGAAGCTCGCTGAATTCATCAAGATGATCAAGAAGGAGCTCTAAGCCCCACGTAATTCGCCCAGGAGCTTAGGTTCAATTTGAACCTGGCTCCTGGGCGAATTGCTGTAAAACCTCCAGGTTCAAATCTACATGCCGACAATCAAGGCATGAGAAAGCGGAATAGAGGTTTTACGATGATCGAAATCATGATCGTGATTTCGATCATCGGTCTGCTTCTCGGAATCGCACCACCCCAATGGATAACTGCCCGGAAGCACACTTGGGAATCG
>JALGYA010000067.1 GCA_029824475.1 Fimbriimonadia bacterium
TCCGCTTGCGCAGAGCCTGGTCAACCCAGTCCCACACGCACGCGCCGATCAGGCGGTCGTAGGCTTCGATGACGTCCCAATACTCTTTGAGGTTGCCGACTGCGTTGCCCATGGCGTGCGCATATTCGCAGACGAAGAATGGTCGGTCAGATTCTCGTTCACCAGCCGCCCGGAGTCCTTCGACGCTCGGGTACATAGTCGAATCGACGTCGCACGGCTCCCAATATCTTTCGTAGTGGATTGGGCGAGTCAGGTCGATGGCGCGCATCGCGGCGGCTGAGGCAGTGAAGTTCTGTCCGGGGCCAGCTTCGTTGCCCATCGACCAGAAGATAATGCTGGCGTGGTTTTTGTCGCGGTGGATCATCCGCTCGACGCGGTCAACGTGAGCTTCTTTCCAGTCAGGATTGTTGCCGAGCGACTTCTCCCACGAGTAGCCCATGCCGTGCGACTCGATGTTTGCCTCGTCCATGACGTAGATGCCGTACTCGTCGCACAGCTCATACCAGCGTGGATCGTTCGGATAGTGCGCGGTTCGGACCGTGTTGATGTTGTGGGTTTTGAACAGCTCGATGTCCCGGATCATCGTGTCGTACTGGACGCTGCGGCCTCGATCTGGGTCTGATTCGTGGCGATTGACGCCCTTCATCTTGATCGACTGGCCGTTCACATAGAGCTGGGCGTTCTTGATCTCAACTTCGCGGAAGCCGATGCGGGTGGTGAAAGCCTCTGTCTCGTCTTCGCCATCGGTGAGGGCGACGCGCAGCTGATAGAGGTTAGGAGTTTCAGCCGTCCACTTGCGCGGATTCCTGACCGGCAGGACCATGCTGAGGTGCTCGTCGTCCTGGACTTCAGAAACCGAAATTGTTGCTGCAGTACCGGGGACAGGTGTGCCATCCAACTCCGTGACCTGAACCTTAATCGAAGCGGCATCTCCCTCGCCGGGATTGCTGTTCGTCAGGTCGAAGTCGATCTGCAGTTTGGCGTCCTGATAGTCCTCGTCGAGGTCAGTGCGGACGAAGAAGTCACGGATGTGAATCTGCGGGCGACTGTGCAGGTAGACGCTGCGGAAGATGCCGCCGAAGCGGAACATGTCCTGGTCCTCCAGGTAGCTGCCGTCGCACCATTTGAAAACCTGAACCGCCAGCTCGTTTTCGCCATCCTTCAGGTAGGGGGTGAGGTCGAATTCTGCGGCGGTCTTGCTCTCTTGGCTGTAGCCGACTTTCTCGCCGTTCACCCAGATGTAGAAGCCGGAGTAGACGCCGTCGAAGTGGATGAAGTTCTGCCGATCTTCCCAGCCTGCGGGCAGCTCAAACGTCGTGCGATAGCTGCCGACCGGGTTGTAGTCACCAATGAACGGGGGGTCGGTTTTGTGCGGGTATCTGACGTTGGTGTAGATCGGCTGGCCGAATCCTTCCGTCTCCCAGCAGCTCGGGACGTTGATGTTGTCCCAGTCTGAATCGTCGTAGCCGTCTTCGAAGAAGTCCATTGGACGATCCTTCGGATTGCCGACCCAGTGGAATTTCCACACGCCGTCGAGGGAGAGGATGTTCTGGGACTCTTCTCTCGGCACGGAGAGAGCGGTTTTCAAATCTCCGTGTGTATAGAATGTCGCGTGGGGCCGCTCCTTATTGACGGCGAAGACGGCTGGGTTTTCCCAGTCAGGGAGGTTCTGTGCGGGTGCAGTGCTCATGTGGGCCACGAGGGGGAAGATCAGACTGATCATGGTTTTGCTCAATCACCAAGAACTCGTCCCCGTCGACGGTTTCTTGGTTCGCGGCGACCAGGGTCGCCACATCAGAGGATAGCACTCGGCCAGACCCTCTTTGGGTAAAACCAGCCCACCCATGAAGCTGCGCGGACTCGTCCCTGCCGTCCACACGCCTCTCCACGCCGATGGCAGCCTGAATCTCGATCAGATCGAGCCGTTGGCGGAGTTTGTATTGGCCGATGCTCCCGCCGCGCTCTATGTGCTGGGGAGCACGGGCGAGGGCCCTTCCTTGAGTGGCGATGAGCGAAGAACCGTAGCTGAGGAGTGGGTCAGAGTCGTCAACGGCCGGGCTCCGATCGTCGTGCAGGTCGGTCACAGCAGCGTTGTGGAAGCTGCATCGCTCGCGTCACATGCGGCATCTATCGGCGCAGACGGCATTTCGGCCGCCCCCCCGTCGTATTTCCCCTATTCCCGGCCAGACGAGCTCATTGGAGCCTACGCAGGCATCGCAGCCGGAGCGCCGGAGCTGCCGTTCTATCCCTATCACATCCCGCGCCTGACCGGAGTGCCGATCGATCCAGAGCACCTTCTCAAGGCCGCAGATTCAGAGATCCCCAATCTAGCTGGAATTAAGTTCAGCAGCTTCGAAATCTGGCAGCTGCAGGCCTGCATCGAGCGATACAAAGGCCGATTCAATATGCTCTTTGGATCCGATGAGATGCTGCTGAGCGGCATGGTTGTCGGTGCGGACGGCGCAATCGGTTCGACCTATGGCTATTCGCTTCCGCTTTACCGCAAGGTGATCGAAGGGCTTGAAGCAGGCGACATGGACAAGGCCCGGCTCTGGCAGTGGCGAGCGGCGCAGATGATCGAAGTAATTGTGAGATTCCCGGCAATGGCGAGCCTCAAGGCGACTATGATGGTGCTCGGTGGACCGGACATCGGTCCGGTGAGGCTGCCTCTGCAGCAGATGACGACGGAGATGACTATGGACTTGGAACGAGGGCTAAGAGAAGTCGGAGTGATTGACTGGCTGGCGGAGGCACGAGCATGAGACGCTTGATCGCGTTTGGGCTGGCTGTTCTTATAGCTGCCGTTTCGGGAGCACAGCTCAAGGTGGCGAAGGATCCGCTGGAATGGGGCACTCTTCCTGAGATTCCTGATGCACTCGGCTACGGCGGCCCGATGGCCGGTGTTCACAACGATGCGCTGATCGTTGCTGGCGGCGCTAATTTTTCCAAAGGCGCACCGTGGGAAGGCGGACCGAAACAGTGGTACAGCGATATCTGGGTGCTGCCATCAAAGGAAGCGACTGAGTGGATCGACGCTGGGGACCTTCCCCACGCACTCGCCTACGGCACAGCCATTTCAACTGAGGGCGGAGTCGTCCTTATCGGCGGACAGAACGACGACGTTGTGTATGACGAAGTCCTACGGTTGACTTGGGACCCAGACTCCCAAAAACTGAGCATCGAGGAGCTGCCTGATCTTCCCGCGCCGACGGCGTTCGCGGCGGCAGGCCTGATGGGCGACAGCGTCTATGTTGCGTCAGGCATGCAGAGCTCACGCGCAAGCGATGACGTCCACGGATTCTGGAAACTAGACTTGTCCGCTGAAAACGACGATGATCCGGCGACAGACTTCACCTGGCAGGAGCTGGATGTTTATCCCGGACCAGCGCGACACAAAGCTGTCAGTGCGGTTCAAGCAATTGATGGTGAAGACAGCTTCTTCCTTTTCAGCGGCGAGATCAGCGACCCAGCGGATCCCAGCGTGAATGGTCTGTCGTACTTGACGGACGGCTATCGATACGACGTCAAGACAGCGACTTGGCACGAGCTGAATGAAATCCCACATCCCATCGCGGCAGCGGCCGCCCTGGCGTTTGGGCAGGCTCATGTACTCGTCTTTAGCGGCTCGACTGGCGAGCATGTCACAAAGCCGGTCCAGGATCGGCCTCGATTCACCAAGGATGTTCTGGCGTATCACACGATCACCGACACGTGGGTGAAGGCGAGTGAGATGCCTGAGGCAGTCGTTACGACTTCGGCCGTCAACTGGGATGGCGACCTGGTCATCACCAGCGGCGAAGTGAAGCCGGGCGTCCGGACACGAGCCGTTCAGATCGCTAAGCAGATCACTCCTCCGTCTGGATTTGGCGGATGGGACTGGGTTGTGGTCGCCGTCTATATGGGCGGCCTCGTCTGGATGGGCTGGTGGTTCTCAAAGCGCGAAAAGAGCACTGACGACTTCTTCCTCGCGGGCAAACGAATCCCGTGGTGGGCGGCTGGTCTCAGCATCTACGCCACACAGCTCAGCGCGATCACGTACCTATCGATGCCGGCCAAGAGCTTCAGCGGCAATTGGCTGATCTACTGGTCGCTGCTTCCGATTCTCATGATCGCGCCATTTGTGATCAAGCTCTACCTGCCGTTCTATCGCAGGCTGAATGTGACCTCGGCCTACGAGTACCTGGAGAAGCGGTTTGGCGTCTCTGTACGGCTCTACGGAGCGCTGGCCTTTGTCGCATTCCAGCTTGCCAGAATGGCGATCGTCGTGCTTCTGCCGGCACAGGCATTGACAGTTATCACTGGACTGCCTATCGAGTGGGCGATCATCATCATGGGCGTCGTCTCGATCGCCTACACGGTTCTGGGTGGCATCGAGGCTGTTGTCTGGACGGATGCCATTCAGGCGATCGTCCTGCTAGTCGGTCTGTTTATCTCGCTCGGCATCGTGCTGATGGAGACTGGTGGTCCGGCCGTGCTGATCAATGAGGCGATGTCGGCCCAGAAGTTTGAGATGATGACCAACACCGCCAGCTTGGCAGAGCTCGCCTGGTGGACGATCTTGATAGGAAGCTTCTTTGGCGTCCTCGGCCCGTACTCAACGGATCAGGCAGTGGTCCAGCGATATCTCACGACCAAGAGCGAGAAGGCTGCAGCCAAAGGCATTTGGCTCAACGGCCTGCTCAGCATCCCTGGCGCTGCGCTGTTCTTCCTGATGGGCACCGCACTCTACGTGTTCTTCAAGATGAACCCACAGGACCTTTCGGTTGGCATGAACAACGACAAGGTCTTCTCGGTGTTCCTCGCCTCACAGCTCCCTGTGGGGCTTTCCGGCATGGTTATCGCGGGTGTATTTGCAGCATCGATGTCGAGCCTGGACAGCTCATTGCACTCTGTTTCGACCGTTGCCATTACCGACTTCTATGGCCGATTCGGCAAGAACGTAACCGATGCCTCGAAGCTGCGCTTAGCGAAGCTGATGGTTGTGGTTGTCGGCATCGCCGCGATCGGCGTCTCCTGGTGGATGTCACAGCAGACGACTCCGTCGCTGCTGCTGGCATTCCAGAAATGGCTCGGCCTGCTGACCAGCGGCTTGGTCGGCGTCTTCCTGATGGGCATCTTCTTCTCAAGGGTTGGAGCACGCGGAGCGCTTGCCGGAGCACTCGTATCCTCGGCAGCTCTGTGGTGGGTTGCAGAATCTGGCCTTGTGAACCTCTACCTCTACTCGATCGTAGGGATCGGAGCCTGTCTCATCACAGGACTCTTGGTCAGCCTGACCGAGAAGAAAGGCGACGTTGAGGGTCTCACCTACTGGACACTTAACAAGCTTGAAGATGAAGACGCTGAAGGCGCGTAGCGCGTGACCTTGAGTGGCCCTTCGTCTGTGGCGAAGGGCCATAGCTCTTTGTTGGCCATCACGACACTGAGCTTGTGCAGCTCGCCGTCTATATCAACCATCTGGTGAATCAGGCGTGCCCCGTGGCTGTAGTCGACGTACCAGTCGACATGAACGGTTGTGATCGGCTGAATCTGGTCTCCTGTCAGCCAGTGCCAGCCGTAGATCGCTTCGCGGTCTGACCGGCCGACAAGTTGGTTTGTGACCACGTAGTCCTTTTTGATGCCGGCGATTGAGCCAGCCCTGCCAGCCCTCTGCTTCTCTATGAGCTGATGGCTTTGGAAGAATGCAAAGACCGATTCTCGCTCCTTGGTCAACGGCTGCGGTTCGAGCCTGACGTCAGCCTGTTCGTAGATCGCATCAACAAGGCGGCGTGTGGGGAGGATGCAGCCGAGACTATCCGCGATTACCTGCGCAGTCTTTGGCTGCATGGGGATGCGCATCCAGTCGTCGTCCGAACCCACGGCCAGATAGTCCGGCAGCGCCCAGAATGTCATCAATTTGCCTTCCCATCTGGTCTGAAACGCGTGGAGCTGACGCATGTGAGCCGGGACGTTGCCCGCGAGAATCTCTTTGAGGATCTGCTTCTGCTGGTCATCGCGGTCAAGATACGCCAGCAGCTTCATGAATTCGTTTCCTCCGATCGCGTCAGGCTCTCTGGGCGGCAGCGCGCCGAGAGACTTCTGAGCCTCCAGCGGAACGAGAGGCGAAGGCTGAATGAACTCACTGTAGGCACGCCTGCCGCGGTACTCCCATCGCCCTCCGAGTGCGGCGAGGAGGCCGTTCTCCTCGACGAGGCGAGTGTGCAGAATCTTGTTCTCGGGGTTCTTTTCAGCTTTGAGTTCTAGCCCCTTTGCGGACCAGGCCAGCCGCTGATCGGACTCTGCAGGCGAGCCCAAGTTGAACGCATCTACGATCCGCTGCGTGGCCCGCCAGGTTCCTCCCGTTGGGCCGACAACTTTCTTGCCATCAAGCTCGATGTTCCGGTCATCGTAGGCGTACGACACGAATTGACCGCCTCGGCCAATCCAAGCCTTGAGCGGCTCTAAATGAGTGTCTGCCGAGAACGAGTAGTTGGCGTCCAAGAAGATGATGCGCCTCACTGGATCAGGAATCGGGCCGGCCTCGATGTAGCCGTGCAGGAAGCTGCCCCCGCCGCTGTGCGCAGAGAGCACCAGAGTCTCATTGTCACCTGGTACAAAACGCAAGACCTCCCCCACCAGTTCGCGGATTCGACCATTTGGTTGATCGGTGTCACGCCGCCAGGCGGGCCAGCTTGTGCTGACAGCCTGGACCGTCGCCAAAACCACATTTCGGTCCTTGATCGACCGGCTGTAGGTTCGCCACTGCGCAGCGATGTGCTGGATGTCGTAGTGCCAGTCGAGCCCCTCGCGAGGCTGGCAGCCCAGGCTCTGCTCAATCGTGTTGCCGTTCGGTGTCGCGAAGAAGAGCACCTCAGTTGGTCGACCAGAATCGAAATCTGCAGGCAGGTCGATTCGGTACCGAACTTCATCTGCAGTCTTGCGCTTCAGATGCTGCTCTCCAAAGTGCTCCGAATACCGGAATCTAGGCTGAAGCACGGCCATCGCAACCACCGAGAGTAGGGTCATCGCTCGCTAGGCAGCACGATGCCCCTCATGATCACTCTCTGCGCAGCCAGGAACACGAGCAGTGTTGGGATGGCGGCCAGCGTGACCGCCGCCATGATCGTGTGTTTAGGAGCGAAGCCCTGAAGCTGATAGATGAATACCATCAGGGTCCACATGTCGCGGTCCTGCGCAACGAGGAAGGCGTACATGAACGATCCATAGGCGCCCATGAACGCCAGCAGCGCCATGTAGCCGAGAACCGGCTTGCTCAGCGGCAGCGCAAGCTTGACCATCATCGTGTGCTCCTTGGCGCCGTCAATCTGACCGCTCTCAAAGATCTCCCTCGGCAGGGAGTCAAAAAAGCCCTTCAGGAGGAAGATCATGAAGCCGTTCGCGGCGGTCGGCAGGACAAGGGCCGCAAATGTGTTGAGCAGCCCCAGGTTCTTGAGCAGCAGGAATGAAGGGATCATCGCGACTTCGGCAGGAAACGCCATCGTCGCGAGCAGGAAAATCAGGATTTGAGCGGTCAGCTTGATCGGGAACCGGGAAAGTGCGTAGGCCGCGAGCGGATTTATGATCAGCTGCAGCCCTATCGCCAGGGCGCAGAAGATCAAGGTGTTGGTCAGGGATCGGCCGTTGATCAGGATGTAGCCGATCACCCACTTGTAGCTTCTCGCGATGAACTCGCCCTTGATCTCCTTGGAGTTCGAGACGACGAAATCCGCTTCTTCCGAGAGGATCGGCATGGGTGCGTCACTCCGCTCGGCCCACGTCTCTTCGATCAAGACTCCACCAAAAACGGGCGGAACGGCCGCTTCCATGAACTCCTCATAGAATGGCCCCTCGCTGACAAGCCGGATGTCGCTGAAGTCTGCCGCTCCCCGCCTGATTTCTGCTGGCACCGAGTCGATCTGGTTGATGTACTGGCTGCGCAGGTACTGCTGCTGCATCCACTCGCCGCGGATCGGAATCCGGAAGTTGGGAGGGAGTGTGTTTTTGAACTCAATCCAGTCTTCCCACTTCTGACCCTCGCGGGGCTTCCACTTTTGATGATCGAGCTTTTCCGAAGGCGGCTCAAGCATCTCAAATGCCGGGTTGATCTCAAGATAAGTGGCGTTCAGCTTGTCGATCGACCCGTACTTCTCTTTGAGATGAACCTGCCACTTGAGCCGCAGCTTGCCGGCCACGTGGTTGACCGGGAGCCGGTATGCGGCCTGCCAATGCGTTGGCGGGAGGTCCATCAGGAAGTCGCGGTACTCGGCGATCTCTGCGTCAGAGGCTGAATCTCCGATGGCATAGGAGGCCATCTGCTCCATATTGCCGGCGTACTTGCCGCTCTTATCCTTCGTGATCAGCTCAGCAGAATCACTCCAGTACTTGGGGATCACGTGCGTGTCGTTCTGATCGGTCGGGCCCTTGAAGCTGATCGACAGCATCATGATGAAGGGGTAGACCGTCGTCACTGCCCCCAGAATCAGGAGCCCGTAGACGACCGACATCCCGAGCCTCGCACGCGGGCTCTTGCGTCCAACTTTGCCGATCAGAGGCATCGCTGCTATAAGGTACTCGCTCAGGCCGCTTCAAGGCATCATCATTCCACGGTTCTTGAGGGTCAAGGGTCACCACATTTAAGGCAAACTGACATACATGTTCATCGCCGCACTATCGATCGCTGCCGCATCGCAGGATGCCTGGCCGGTCACCCACGCTGAAAAAACCGGCTTCAAGGAGACCTCGAGCTACAGCCACGTCGTCGAGTTTCTCGACGGACTGCAGAAGGTGACAACGGCGCAGGTGAGCTATGTGGGCTCGACGCAAGGCGGCCGGAAGATTCCAGTGGTGATCGCCTCAAAGCCTCAGGTTTCTGGGCCGCTGGAGGCGAAGCGCACTGGCAAGCCGGTGGTCTACATCCAGGCGAACATCCATGGCGGCGAAGTCGAAGGGAAGGAGTCGGCACAGATCCTCTTGCGTGAGCTTTACCGAACAGACAGTCCGCTCCTGAAAAAGCTGATCTTTGTGGTGGTGCCGATCTATAACATCGACGGCAACGAGCGGTGGGGCGACGGCAGAGTCAACCGCCGGAGCCAGACCGGCCCGGCTAGGATCGGCGAGCGGACGAACGACAGAAATCTCGATCTGAATAGAGACTGTATCAAGTCGGAGTCACCTGAGATGCAGACCGTGCTGAAGCATGTGTACACCAAGTGGGATCCGGATGTGATCATGGATCTTCACACCACCAACGGCACGCGGCACGGCTACCCGCTGACGTATTCGCCGCCGCTGCATCCCAACACTCACCCTGGCGTCTACAAGTACTCGATTGACGAGCTGCTTCCCTCCGTGCGTAAAACGCTGCAAAAACGAGGGCTTGAGACATTCCCCTACGGCAACGCAGGCCCGCGAGACGGGAAGCTCGCCTGGTCCACGTTCGGCTGGGAAGGCCGCTACGTGAGCAACTACGCCGGTCTACGAGGCCGCATCGGCATCCTGAGCGAAGCGATGAGCTACACGCCGTTTGACGAGCGTGTCGAGGCGACTAGCCGGTTCGTGACGGCCTGTCTTGAGAAGATCGCCCGTGACGCGGACCGAGTGGTTGCGATGTCGCGCAAAGCGGATGCAGACATGGTGGCGTGGTCCACCTCCGGCAAGAAGCTTGGCCTCGGTTTTTCATTAATCTCTCGGGGTGCAGAAGACGTTTTGATGGAGAGAGCTCCTGATGAAGGCGAGGATCGGCGCACGGGCAAAGTGACGGCGATTGAGAAGGCTCACATGGAAGTCTTCGATCGGTTTACTCCCACAAAAACCGCCGTCTTCCCTAACGCGTACTATGTTCCGGCCACAGAGGAACGGCTGGTGGCGCTGCTTCAGCGGCAGGGCGTCAAGGTTGAGCGGCTGCGGGAGGACATCACTCTGACAGCCTCGAAGTTCCTGATATCCGAAGTGACTCGGGCCGAGCGGCCTTACCAGGAGCATCGGATTACGACGCTTGACGGCAAGTTCATTGACGTGGCCACCAATTTGAAGGCTGGCGGGCTAATTGTTCGGACTGGCCAGCCGCTGGGGATGCTGATCTTCTCGATTCTTGAGCCTGAGGGCAGGGATGGAGCAGTGGCTTGGGAGCAGATGGCTTCGATTCCGGCGGCCGGAGACGTGCTGCCGATTCTCAAGCTGATGGATGCGTCCGAAGCAGTGACCGACGCGGTTGTCCCGGCGGAGTAGTTTATGCTGTCCTTGGTCGCTGCTTTGGCTCTGGCTCAGTCTCCGAAGGACGCGATCGTGTCCGTCGAGAAGATCTGGGATCGGGCGCAGCACAGCGCCTTCACGGACCTGATCGACCACGAGGGTGTGCTCTACTGCACGTTCCGTGAGGGGTCTGGCCACGTGCCAGGCAGCGATGGGACTGCAAGAGTCATCAGGAGCAGAGATGGTATGAACTGGGAGTCGATGGCGCTTCTGGATGAACCCGAGGTTGACCTGAGGGATCCTAAGATATCTGCCATGCCCGATGGCCGCCTCATGGTGATGATGGGCGGGTCGTACTACGAAGGCAGCAGGCTGCTGAAGCGGATCCCCAAGGTGGCATTTTCGAACTCGTTTGTGAGTAAGTTTTATGCCCCACGGCCAGCTGTGATCGATTCAATCATATGGTCAAATGTTGATTGGCTGTGGCGCGTGATGTGGCATGAAAAGACGGCTTATGGAGTTGTTTACCAGCCCGTGGAAGGCGAATGGGGGCTGCATTTGGTGTCCAGCAAGGATGGTCTTGATTGGACGGCGGTGTCCGAGCTAGAACTAGAAGGGCGTCCGAACGAAACGACATTGCGGATGCTGCCGGATGGCAGGATGGCGGCCTTAGTCCGCAGAGAAGCGAGTGCCGGCTCAGCAATGATCGGCACGAGCCCAGCGCCTTACACGGATTGGACTTGGAATAGCCTGGGTGTGCGAATTGGAGGACCGAATTTCGTAGTGCTTCCGGATGGTCGGCTTCTGGCCTCTGGCCGCGATTACACGTCCGAAGGAGCTCGCACGATGCTCGCGTGGATCACCCCGGAAGGTGGATTCAAGCGAGCGCTTACTCTGCCGAGTGGCGGAGACACGAGCTATCCCGGCATGGTGGTGCGTGGGAACCGGCTCTATCTGTCGTATTACTCGAGTCATGAGGGCAAAACAGCCATCTACTTGGCTGTGATCCGCATCGATCGGCTCACCTAGCCCTGAGGCTCCCGGCGCGGGCCCACCATGTTCGGGTCTAATCCAGGCGCATGATTCTCAAGTCGATTAACTACTGGTCCTACCCGGGCGGCCTCGACGGATCGCTCGCACTGCCTGACTTCTTCGCCAAGGCGAAGGCTCACGGATTTGAAGCCGTGGAAGTGGCCATCGGTCATGAGGGTCATCTCAACGTTGACGCCACTGAGGCTGACTGCAAGACGATCCTAGAGCAGGCCGCTGCGGCTGGTGTAAAGGTCGCGAGTGTTGCTTCTGGCACATACTGGGCACGAGCTGTCGCTGATGCAGACCCAGAGCTGCGTGCTCTCGCCATCGAAGACCTGAAGAAGATGCTTCAGATCACCGCGTGGCTCGGCTGTACAACGCTGCTCACGATCCCCGGCGCGGTTGACGTTTTCTTCCTTCCTGATCGTCCGGCACAGCCTTACGCTCAAGTCAAGGATCTGGCGTTCAAGGGAATGAAGGAGTGCCTTCCGACTGCAGAAGCAGTGGGTGTCCGCATGGGCATCGAGAACGTCTGGAACAAGTTCCTGCTCAGCCCGACGGAGATGTGTGATTTCATTGACAGCTTCGAGTCCGATTTCGTCGGCTCGTACTTCGATGTTGGAAACGTCATGCCGTGGGGCCACCCGCAGGATTGGCTGCGAACATTGGGTCACCGAGTGGTGGGAATCCACTTCAAGGACTTCAAGTGCTCGATTGGCACGATCGATGGATTTGTCGATCTCCTGCAGGGAGACGTGAACTGGCCTGAAGTGATGAAGGCGATCGAAGAGATCGGCTACGACGGCCCGATTCCAACAGAGATGATCCCTGGATATACGCACCATCCCGAGGCTCGATGCGCAAACACATCGACTTCGATGGACTATATCCTCGGGCGACGAAGCTGATCACAGGTTCAAATCCCTCCCCTTGAGACAGCAAACACCACCGTGTTCACTAATTTCAGTATACACTGAAATTAGTGAACACGGTCAGACTTCTCACTTAT
>JALGYA010000068.1 GCA_029824475.1 Fimbriimonadia bacterium
CACCTTGATGAACGAGCCATCGGTGTTCTGCTTCTAGATGACTTGAGTCGCGTGGTAAGTGACCTCAATGAAGATCGGATTGAACGGAAGCATCGCCTCGACGGTCTGGAAGATCCCATCGATCGACTGCGCCTTTTTTGGGGGCAGAATTTCGAAAGAAAAGAGCGTCTTGTCCGCTCGCGCTAGATGTTCAGTGACCTTCATCGCGAGCCTCTCAGTATGCCAGGTAGAGCTGCATCCACCGCTCGGTCTCGGCTGGGTCTTCACCCCATCGGGCCGCGTAGTCTTCGACCTGATCGCGCCCAATTCGTCCGACGCTGAAGTATTCGGCTGCTTCGTGAGCGAAGTACATTCCGCTCACCGAGGAGCCGGGGCTCATCACGCACGATTCGGTGAGACTCACGCCAATTCGTTCTGTCGCCTCTAGGAGAGGGAACATGACCCGCTTCAATCGGTGATCGGGGCATGCTGGGTAGCCCGGTGCTGGGCGGATGCTGCGGTACTCCTCTTTGACTAGGGCTTCATTGCTGACCTGCTCATCGGATGCAAATCCCCACCACTTTCGGCGAGTTTTCATGTGAGCGAACTCAGCAAAGCCCTCAGCAAATCTATCGCCGATTGCCTTGACCAGAATCGAATTATAGAGATCGTTGTCTGCCTCGTACTCGTCGGCGATGACTCCGATCTCTGCGCCGGCGGTCACGCAGAAGAGGCCAAGGTGATCGCCCTGCTCCGCGATAAAGTCTGCAAGGCTGAAGTTCACGTCACCCTTGATTTTTTGCTGGCGGAGCATCGGGAGCGTGATTTCACCACCATCCGTCATGAGGACAATGTTGTCGCCTTCGCTGCGTGCAGGATAGAAGCCGATGACGGCTCTTGGCTTGATCCTGTGCTTGATTTTTGCGATCATCGAATGGGCGTCGTTGTAGAGGCTGGTGGCCTGTTCGCCCACGGTCTCATCGGTGAGAATGGCGGGGAAACGGCCCTTTAACTCCCATGAGCTGAAGAATGGCGTCCAGTCGATGATAGGAAGCAAGTCATCAACAGTGACTTCGTCAATCGTTTTATTGCCGATCCAGCTCGGCGTATTAGCAGATGGGGCTGCACGATCTATTCTCGGGGATGCTTCGCGGGCTTCTGCGATGGACCGGAGCTTTTCACTCGACTTGCCAGTTCGACGCTCAACAATGCCGTCATAGTCAGCCCGAATCTCCGCCGCGTACTCATCCCGATGGCTTTCGGAAAGAAGTTTGCCAAGGACACCTGATGCCAATGAAGCATCCTTCACGTAGACAGCGGGACCGCTGTAGACCGGGGCGATTTTGAGGGCGGTATGGACCTTGCTCGTCGTAGCCCCGCCGATAAGCAGCGGCAGATTCAGCCCGCTGCGCTCCATCTCTGTCGCCACAGTCACCATCTCATCTAGCGAGGGCGTGATCAGGCCGCTGAGGCCGATCGCATCCACCTTCTGCCTCTTAGCCTCTTCGAGAATCTTATCGCTGGGGACCATCACCCCGAGGTCGACGATCTCGTAGCCGCCACAAGAAAGCACTGCGCCGACAATGTTCTTGCCGATGTCATGGACATCGCCCTTGACTGTGGCCATGAGGATCTTTGAGACTGTCCGCTCACCGCCAGCCGCCTCTAAATAAGGCTCAAGCACCGCGACGGCGCGCTTCATGACACGCGCGCTCTTGACAACCTGCGGCAGGAACATCTTTCCGCTTCCGAACAGGTCTCCCACGATGGCCATACCAGCCATCAGCGGACCCTCAATGACCTCAACCGGCTCGCCAATTTTGTCTAGAGCCTCCTGGGTGTCCTCATCAACAAAATCGACGATGCCTTTGACTAGAGCGTGTGAGAGCCGCTCCTCGACCGTGGCTGACCGCCACTCCTGAACAGCGTCTTCTTCTCCCTGTTCTGCGACGAAGCTGACGGCGGCTTCAAGGAGCCTGTCTGTCGCGTCCGGCCGTTTGTTGAAGATGAGGTCCTCTATCAGTTCGAGCTGAACAGGATCGATGTCGGTGTAGATGGGCAGCGCGCCGGCATTAACGATCCCCATGTCGAGACCGGCTGGAATCGCATGATAGAGGAATACAGAATGCATCGCCTCTCGCAGAGCGTTGTGGCCACGGAACGAGAAGCTCAGATTGCTGATGCCGCCGCTAATCAGGACGCCCGGCAGGTTTGATTTAACCCACTTACAGGCCTCAATGAAGTCGATCGCGTAATTGTTGTGCTCCTCGATGCCTGTGCCTATGGCGAAGACGTTGAGGTCGAGAATGATGTCCTGAGGGGCGAAGCCGGCCTTTTCGATCAGCAGCTTCACCGCACGCTCTGAAATCTGGATGCGCTGGTCGAAGGTCTCTGCCTGGCCTTCCTCGTCGAAGCACATCACGACAGCAGCCGCGCCGTACTGCTTGACCAGCTTGGCGTGGTGCAGGAACTGCTCCTCCCCTTCCTTTAGGCTGATCGAGTTCACAACTGACTTGCCCTGCGCGCACTTGAGCCCAGCCTCAATCACGCTCCATTTGCTGGAGTCGATAACGAGCGGCACTTTGGAGATCTCAGGTTCAGAGCCGAGGAGGTTTAGGAACTTGACCATCTCCTCCTCAGATTCCAACAGACCTTCGTCCATGTTGACGTCGATCATCTGGGCGCCGTTTTCGACCTGCTTGGCCGCAACGCGGATCGCCTCGTCGTAGTCGCCTGTTTTGATGAGGCGCTTGAAGCGAGCCGAGCCAGTGACGTTGCACCGCTCCCCAATGTTGAGGAAGTTGGCGCCTTCGAAGATTTCGAGCTTCTCCAGGCCGCTGAATGCTGCTGCTGTGCTCTTGGGAGCCGGTTTACGTGGGGTGGCCCCCTTTACAGCCTCAGCCAAGCACTGAATGTGATCTGGCGTCGTTCCGCAGCAGCCGCCAACCATGTTGGCCAGTCCAGAGTGGGCAAATTCTGAGACGAGGCCTGCAAACTCCTGAGGCGTCTGTGTGTACTCGCCCAGCTCGTTTGGCAGTCCAGCGTTGGGGTGGATGTGCACCAAGGTTGACGCCAGGTTCGACATCTCGGCTAAGTACGGGCGCAGCTGCTCTGCTCCAAGGGCGCAGTTGAGGCCGATGCAGGCAAGTCCATATCCCGCAAGGGAAGTGTGGAATGCACCGAGCGTCTGTCCGCTGAGCGTTCGACCACTGGCATCAGGGATGGTGCCGGAAGCGATAACCGCCAAGTCGCGGCTCAACTCCTGCTGAGCCTCGGAGATGCCTGCCAGGGCGGCTTTCGAATTCAGTGTGTCAAAAATCGTCTCGACGATAAGCGCATCGCAGCCGCCTTCTATCAGACCGAGAGCCTGCTCCTTGTACGAGGCCTTCAGCTGGTCATAGGTGATCGAACGGAATCCTGGTCGATTGACATCGGGCGAAAGGGAAGCTGTCTTGTTTGTCGGCCCCAGGGAGCCGAGTACATAGCGAGGCTGATTTGGTGTCTTCGCACTCCAGGCCATTGCTGACTCCCGAGCGGCTTCAGCCGCAGCCTTATTGATCTCGCGGACATAGTTCTGAAGCTGGAAGTCCTCAAGCGAGATTGAAGTCGCCGTGAACGTATTGGTGGAGGCGAAGTCCGCGCCGGCTGCAAAATACTGTCCGTGTGCATCGACCAGCACCTCCGGCTTTGTGAGCGAGAGAAGATCATGCGCACCCTTCAATGGGACAGGATGGTCTGCAAACCGCTCACCGCGGTAGTCGTCCTCAGAGAGCTGGAGACGCTGCATCATGGTTCCCATCGCGCCATCAAGGA
Source organism: Fimbriimonadia bacterium (assembly GCA_029824475.1). Taxonomy (GTDB): domain Bacteria; phylum Armatimonadota; class Fimbriimonadia; order Fimbriimonadales; family Fimbriimonadaceae; genus JALGXY01. The sequence continues at coordinate 3,793 of JALGYA010000068.1, forward strand.
TAAGCACACGACGAGAAGCAGCAGATTCCAATTCCCTCAGGTTCATGGTCCCTGCATTATGCAGCCCCAATTGGGTTCAACCGCGAAGTTGCAGCGTTAGTCCCAGCTGCCAGGGAGCACGCTGCAGTAAAGCTCTATGCCATCCGGGGTGATTTTTGTCGACGAGAGGGTGGCCGGAATAGGCAGATCATCGGTGGTGAAGATGGGGTTCACCTTGGCAAGATGACCTTCTACAAGCTTCTTCGCAGAGCCTCCCATGACTTCGACCTGGTCAACATCAACCCAGAGTTCGCACTCGTTGTGGATGGAGAGGCTGCAGGTCGCTTCGACTGGGATTTCAACGACGATCTGAACCTTGGCAGTTACTAAAGCAGATCCCTCCCCCAGCGTGATCTCAAACTCCTTGAGCCCACCGGGGGCAAGTAAGTTCAAGAAGTCGGCCATAGACTGAGCTGACATGTGCGCTACAGCCTCCGCATGCTCTTCCATGACGAGCTGAAAGGGATCGCCTCCAACAGAGGCACGACTGGAGCTGATGGTCAGCTTATCGATGGTGGGGCCGTCAGGAATCTCAAGGTCGTTGAGTTCCGCTTCAAGGCTGCTTACGTGAAAGTGCTTCGACATGGGCGTCAGGTTTGGTATTGTAGTTTGACCTCATGCTCTCACTTCTGGCCTGCACCACAATGGGAATCTCGTTTCAACAGCCTACGCTAATCGCCCCTCAAGAGTTTCGAGGGGCTTGGGTCGCGACGGTGGCGAACATCGACTGTCCGACCGAACCATGTCTTCCTGTCGAAACCCTCATGGACGAGATGAACGCGATTCTGAACAAGGCGGTAGAGGTGGGTTTGAATGCCATCGTGTTCCAGGTTCGCCCTGGCGCGGATGCAATGTATAAGTCCGACTTGGAGCCCTGGTCTTGGTACCTGACCGAAGAGCAGGGTAAAGCACCAGCAGAGGGCTGGGATCCACTTGAAGCCTGGGTCGAGGGAGCCCACAAACGAGGATTAGAGCTGCATGCCTGGCTGAATCCGTACAGGGCACTACACCCGGCTCAAAAGGGCCCGGTTGCTGACAGCCACATTTCACACAAGCTTGGTGAGGCTGTGCCGGCATACGGCGACTATCTCTGGATGGACCCGAGCAGCAAGGAGGTGCAGGATCACAGCTTCGCGGTGTTTATGGATATCGTCGAGCGCTACGACGTGGACGGGCTCCATATCGACGACTACTTCTATCCGTACCCGATCACGAAGAACAAGGAGAAAGTGGACTTTCCGGATGATCCGTCATGGAATCGCTATCGGGCATCCGGAGGGAAGCTGTCCAAGGGTGACTGGCGGCGGGATGGGGTGAACAAGTTCATCCAGCGTGTCTATGCGGGCATGAAGGAGCGCAAGCCCTGGGTGCAGTTCGGCATCAGCCCGTTCGGGATCTACCGGCCAGGCGTTCCCCCAACCATTCAGGCTGGCATCGACCAGTACGATGAACTCTATGCCGATGCGAGACTCTGGCTGAGGGAAGGCTGGTGTGATTACTTCACTCCTCAGCTCTACTGGCCCATCGAGCAGACCCCTCAATCTTTTCCGGTGCTCCTGGAGTATTGGGCATCGGAGAACCCGAAGGGCCGGCATCTCTGGCCCGGGCAGTTCACAAGCCGCATGAATCCTGATTCAGGCAATTGGGAGGCCAAAGAGCTGATCGCTCAGATCGAACTTGTCAGGGATCAGCAGGGAGCGGAAGGGACGATCCACTTCAGCATGAAGGCGATCATGAACAACTGGAACGGATGCGCCTACGCCCTCAGGCAAGCCTACAAAGGGCTGGCTCTCACGCCCTCATCCGCTTGGCTGGGTTCGGAGGCGCCTGGCCGCATCTCTAAAGCGACCGTGGCCGATGGTTGGGTCACGATTGAAACTGACGACCAGACGGCGCGGTTCGTGGCTATCTACGCTGAGACAGATACCGGCTGGCAGCTGGTGAGAGTCGGTCAACCGCACAGGCCAATCCTCGCACCCGAACTTCAAAACAGCAGAGGGATGGCGGCCCTGGTGAGCAGGACAAGCCTGCTTGGACCGGCAGCGCCTATTTCGGCAGAGTGACGGTGAACGTACTGCCCCGGTTCAATTCGCTCTGAACAGAGGCGCTGCCACCGTGTGCTTCGGCAATATGGCGCACGATGGCGAGGCCAAGCCCCGTGCCGCCGCGTGCGCGGGATCTGCCTTTGTCGACTCTATAGAACCGCTCGAAGATCCTGGGCTGGTGCTGGCTGCCGATTCCGATGCCCGTGTCTGTGACGTCGATGATCGCGCTGCCCATCTCCTCCCGGAGGGTTACGGTCACCGACCCCTCCTCCGTGCAGGCGATTGCGTTGTCGATGAGGTTAACCATCACCTGGCCAACTTGATCGGCGTCTCCAAACGCCATCATCTCTTCTGGCGCTGTGAGGGTGAGCTCAAGCCCTTTGGCCTCGGCCTTGGCTGACAGGAGTTCAATCTCCTCTTGTGCCACGGCCTTCAGATCGAACGACTCGCGGGCTATCGGCTCTGATTCGGCGTGGGCCAGGGTCAGCAGGTCAGAGGTGAGCTCTGACAGGCGGTCGATCTCCTTGATAATCTTGCCCAGGAATCGGTGGCGCAGCTCCTCGTCGCCCGGATCATCTTGAATCGACTCAGTCATGGCGCGGATGGTCGTCATCGGCGTGCGCAGTTCGTGTGAGACGTTGGCCGCAAAGTCGGAGCGCATGCGCTCAAGCTTTTGAATGTCGGTGATATCGTAGATCGAGACGAACAGACGGTTGTCCTCACCCTTGTCGTGCCAGACGCGCACCAGGCCTGTCCTCGGCATCGGGTGGGAGAAAGTGATCTCCTTCGAAGCCGCCCGCCCAGATTCGATGGAGTTGTGGATCAGCTCATCGAACTCGCTTGAGAATGTGACCGTCAATGCCTGCTGGCCCACAGGCTCGTGGATCTGGAACTCCTCTTTAAATGTTCTGTTAGCTGAAATGACCTTGGCGGTTCTGTCGACGACCAGCAGCATGATGTCGAGGCTCGACATGATGCTCTCCATGCCGATCTCTGCGTACTGGGCCTGCTCCTTCAAATCTGCGACTCGGCGTCGAAGGGAAGCTGTTCTTGCGGCGCGAAGCTCCGCGCGGCGTCTGGCAGCTGCGCCTGCGAATGCGGCGGAGATTGTCAAGCCGAGCGCGGCTGTGATCCACCCAGTCCGCATCGACTCCTGCATGAGCGCCATGAGGCAGGCTACAGCGGCACCGAAGATGCACGCCTGTGTCAGTCGAAGCAGGTTGTTTGTAGACCAACTGGCCATAGCTCTGACTCTAGTATGAATCACGAAGGTATTGTCGGGGGGTGAAGAGGATCGAGGCCTACATCCGGACCAACCGCCTGGAAGAGGTGAAGGATGCGCTTGAAGAGGCGGGAGTTCGCGGCCTTTCGTGCGAATCTGTTAAAGGCTATGGCCGCCAGCAGGGGCAGACGGAGACGTTCAGCGGCAGCTCGTACGCCTTGAATCTGGTGCCGAAGACTCGGCTTGAGGTTGTTGTGGCTGATGAGCTTCTGGATGCGGCGATTGCGGCGGTTTCAGATGCCGCCCGGACAGGCGAGCTGGGCGACGGCAAGATCTTCGTAACGAATGTGACCGAGGCGATTCGGATTCGCACCGGAGAGCGCGGCGACGCGGCGCTTGAGTAGTCGCCCTTCCTTCCTTCCTTCCTTCCTTGACTAAAGAACTTGCTGTCAGCTGATGCACCGGAGGTACAACACCTCTAGCGTTAGGAGAGTCAGCAATGTTCGCAGCCGCAGCCCTTGTCATCCTCGTTTCCGGATCATCCTTTGATGTCCCGAAACAGCAGTCCTTCAATCCACTCACGACCGCGTATCCGCCTCAACAGTGGGTGAGCGGTCCATGGACAAGATCAAGTAATGAGATCATCCGCTTGAGGCTCGAGATCGAGCAGAAGGTCAAGGATGGGGCAGAGAGGAAAGCCCTGATCGCGAAGCACAGGGAGCTGGCATTTGCAGCTAATCCATCCCGTGACAGCCTTGCAGTTTGGGCATTCGCCATGTATCAGGGCCTGAACTGGCATGTTCATGACCGGGTGAGCGCCAAGGAGACGAGAAGAGCTCTGAATGGCCTCAAGGGGCCCTTCGCTAGGGAGGAGGCGAGAATTGCATTCGTCCTGGAAGCCCTGCTCTACTCGCCGCCAGGATGGATCCCGGTAGGGAAGGAATTGGTCAAGACCGATGCGAAGGACAACGTCTCGCGATACTGGCTGGCAAGGCTTATCACGAAGCAGCCTACAGAATCTAACGCTGAGGAAGGGCTGAAGCACGCTCACATTCTCACCAAGAGCAGTCCTGAGGATCCGAACTACTGGCACCTCCAGGCGACCTGCAGCATGATGCTCTACACGAAGACTGAGAAGATCCAGTACGCCAAGGACGCAATTGTGGGATACGAGACCGCCCTCAAGTACTTCCCAGAGGATCACCCGGATGTCATGTTCTGCAACACGTTCATCGCGTATTTGAAGGGGGAAGTGAAGAAGAATGGCGGCGGTTGAACATCCAAACCTCTTCGTTTCTGAGTCCCGCGGCTCCCGATCGGTCTGATGCGTCTCTAACCCCTGACCGTGGCTAGATTCAACAACTTCTCGATGTGGCGTGGCCGCCTGCCGCACTGGCGGGCGGACGACGAGACTTACTACGTCACGTTTAAGCACAAGCGGCCGCTGGATGAAAAGGAGCGAAACATCATCCTCGGCCACCTTCTCAGAGCACAAGGAAGGAAGCTGGATATCCTGATCGCCGCAGTCCTCCCAGAAGTCACAGAGCTGGTCTTCAAAGTGGGCGTAGACATGAGCGGGGAGCATTATGAGCTCTCAGACGTTATCGAGAAGGCGAAGAAGAAGGCGGGGAAGCAGATCATCAAGGCGACCGAAGAACGCTGGCCGCCGTTCTACTTTGAGAGCTACGACCGGATCATCCGCGACGACGCCGAGCTCCAGGAGCACTGGGATCGGGTGTTCGCCTCGCCCGTCACAGCCGAGCTCTGCGAAGACCCAGAAGAGTGGGATTCGATGTTCGTGGTCCATCCGGACGACTGACAGTCCTATCAGCGGTCCCTTTTTGGCCTATTCCTGAAACCCCAGACGGTAAAATGGCGTTACCTGAGTCAGGGACACTCAAGTCTCTTGACACAAGAAGGATTAAGGCAAGGAAATGGGCAAAGTTGTAGGCATCGACCTCGGAACCACGAACTCAGTCGTGGCAGTGATGGACGGCGGTGAGCCGACCGTCATCGCGACCGCTGAAGGCACTCGGACACTCCCGAGCGTGGTTGGATTCAAGGCAAACGGTGAGCGGCTCGTTGGCGTAACCGCGAAGCGGCAGGCCGTCACCAACCCTGGCAACACAGTTGCCAGCATCAAGCGCTTCATGGGCCACAAGCTCAGCGAAGTCAAGACAGAAGCTAACAGAGTCAGCTTCAAAGTCAAAGCAGACAGCCGGGGCAACGCTTCGGTTCACATTCCTGCTGTCGACAAAGATTTCACACCTGAAGAGATCAGCGCAATGATCCTTCAGAAGCTGAAGGCAGACGCAGAGGCTTACCTCGGCGAGCCAGTCACACAGGCCGTCATCACGGTCCCTGCGTACTTTGATGACTCGCAGCGAACGGCAACGAAGAACGCCGGTGAGATCGCTGGACTAGAAGTTCTGCGCATCATCAACGAGCCGACGGCTGCTTCACTCGCTTATGGCATGGACAAGCAGACCAACGAGACGATTCTCGTCTTCGACCTGGGAGGCGGTACGTTCGACGTATCGATCCTGGAAGTCGGCGACGGCGTCTTCGAAGTCAAGTCCTCTGCTGGCGACAGCCACCTCGGCGGCGACGACTTCGACCAGATGATCGTCGATCACCTGGCCAACGAGTTCATGAAGGAGAACGGGCTGGACCTGCGAAAGGACAGCAAGGCTCTCCAGCGACTCAGAGAGGCCGGCGAAAAGGCGAAGATCGAGCTGAGCAGCTCCGTCTCCACCGACATCAGCCTCCCTTACATCACGGCTATCGACAACGAGCCTGCGCACCTTGAGGTCACACTCACTCGCGCACAGTACGAGTCGATGTGCTCCGGACTGCTTGATCGAATCCGCAAGCCTGTTGAGTCCTCATTGAAGGACGCGAAGGTGAGCATCAGCGATCTGAACGAAGTTCTGCTGGTTGGCGGTTCTTCGCGAATGCCGATGGTGCAGAAGCTGATCCAGGACCTCACAAAGAAGGAGCCGAACAAGTCGGTCAATCCTGACGAAGTGGTTGCTATTGGCGCTGCGATTCAGGCTGGCGTTCTCGGCGGCGATGTCACCGACATCCTGCTGATCGACGTCACTCCGCTGAGCCTCGGTGTTGAGACACAGGGCGGCATCTGCGACAAGCTGATCGAGCGAAACACGACGATTCCGACGAAGAAGAGCCGTGTCTACACGACAGCTGCAGACAACCAGACGGAAGTGACGATCCACATCCTCCAGGGCGAGCGCACGCTTGCCAAGGACAACAAGAGCCTCGGTCAGTTCAATCTGAGCGGCATTCCTCCGGCACCGGCGCGAGTTCCGCAGGTCGAAGTCACATTCGACATCGATGCCAACGGCATCCTGCACGTCACGGCCAAGGACAAGGCGACCAGCGTGGAGCAGACGATCACGATCACCGGCTCAGGCACGCTTGCTGACGACGAGATCGACCGCATGGTCAAGGAAGCTGAAGCCAACGCTGATCAGGACGAGAAGCTGCGCGAGAATGCAGAGCTGAAGAACAACTCTGATCGCCTGATCGCTGAGTCTGAGAAGACTCTCGAAAACCTTGGCGACAAGGTGAGCGAGGGCGACAAGGCTTCGATCGAAGAGAAGATCGCTGCCCTGAAGGAAGCCAAAGAGCGAGACGATATTGAGGCAATTGAGGAGAACTACAAGATCCTTGAGACTGAGTTCCACAAGATCGCAGAGCAGGTCTATCAGGCAACGGCCGCAGAAGGCCAGGCAGCCGCAGAGGGTGCTGAAGGCGCTGAAGGCGACGACAGCGACAAGGTCGGCGCTGCAGCGGGCGGCGCTGCAGACGAAGACGTCATCGACGCAGACTTCAAAGAAGAGAAGTAAGCCCAGACAAAATCAAAGAAGCCCCGATCCACAAAGGAGTGGATCGGGGCTTCTTTTTGTGTTCAGATCAGAATCTGAATGAGGCTGTGATTCCGCCAACCGCGCCGCTGCGGGTTTCGGAGCCAGCCATCTGCTGTCCATTCAACAGGGATGTGTATCCCAACCATGGCGAAACAGAGAGTCCGCCCAAGCTTAGATCAGCCGACGCCGTCAAAGAGACATCGGTGAAGCCGGCGGAATCCCAGCCATAGTAGGCGCTGTTGAACTCCTTCGTTCCATAGCCAATGGATCCACGAAGGGTCAGCGCTGAGAGCCCCGTGTTTCCGAGTTTGAGACCGCCTATCAGCTCTTGGGAGGCGGATATCTCGAGGTATTGGCCATTGACTTCATCGAAGTCGGCTTAGAGGGTCGCCGCTGGACTGAAGGGTGCGTCGAGACCGGCACTGACATAGAGCTCTTGAGTGCGGTTCAACCCCTGTCCAGGGAATTGGTAGTCGATGATTCCTGCCGCAAGCGAAACGAGCGGCAAATCGAGGGAGTATTCGAGCGTCAGATCGACTTCGGTGAACGCTCCCTCAGGATCAGAGTGGATTGTGTAGGCTCCACTATTCAGATTAGTCAGCTCCACATTCCCCCATGCCGACAGCGACCATCCTTGAGAACCAAGGGTGACGGACGGCTGGAAGACTGGATTGTCTACCAGGTTCAAGCCTCGCCAGACATAGGCGGAGGCGAGAGTGGCTTCGGCTGATGCGGAGATTCCAGCATCAGCACCGAGAACACCCACAGCAGCGAGTGCTGTGGCGGCAAGTGTTATGCAGCGCTTCATGGCAGTTTTTTTGACCTTTTCCAGGAAGCTCCGGGAGCCTTCCCGGAAGTCGTCACTCTACCTGCGGAGAGCCGTGTATAGAAGCGCCGAAGTTGATCTGACCACGAAGCCCGTGAAATCAGGCAGCAGCGGCAATCGAGTAATCAGAATCGGCAGGACCATGCACCTAACGTGACCCGAATCCCGTAGAATTAGTGTTATGACTCTCTTGGCAGCAGCCCTCGTTTTATCTGCACAGCAGACTTACGATCTTTCTTGGAAACCTGAGGTCGGCAAGGTGTCTGTGTACGACATCAATCTGGAAGCAGCGATGGACATCCCGGGTGCCGGACCGATGGATATCGAAGTGGAACTCAATGTCAGCTCGAAGGTTGC
>JALGYA010000288.1 GCA_029824475.1 Fimbriimonadia bacterium
ATGTAGGCTGTCGTATCCTAAGAATATGCGACATCTCATCGCACTCACAGTGGCGCTGCTCATTTCAGCATCGGCGATGCCCTGCACGATCTGTGTGGTTGCCCGGAACGGTCAGGTGATCGCGGCGGGGAACGAGGACAACGCGAACATTGATGCGAAATCGAGGCACTGGGTTCGATTTGCGCCAGCAGAGAACAAAGACGAACTCGGGTACGTCGGGTTTGGCTATGACTACTCGGCGGTCGTGAACCAGGCCGCGATGAACGAGGCGGGGCTGTTTTATGACTTCAACGCTCTTCCGCTGCACAAAGGCACCAACGAGGGCGCGGAGCCGGCCAATATCCTAAAGTACGACGAGATGATCAAGACCTGCCGCACCGTCGAGGAGGCTCTCAAGTTCTTGGACAAGTACGACATCGATGGGATCGCGAAGGCGCAGATGGTGATCGGCGACGCCACTGGTGCATCGGCCATTGTCGAACGCCATACGACAACCAAGCGAGCCGAGGGCAAGGACTTCCAGGTCGGCACCAACTTCCGCACCAGCACAACGCACTGGAGCAATATCACTTGCTGGCGATTCAAGCTCTGCACCGCAGGATTCCAAAGGGATGAGCCAATCAGCATCGAATCCGTCCGCAGCCTGATGGAGCGCTCGATGCCGAAAGGGGATGCATCCATCTCCTGGTACACAACGATCTGCGACCTGAAGGCGAAGAAGGTCTACCTGTTCCGCAAGGGCGACTTTGCCAAGGTGGCTGAGATCGACCTGGTGGCGGACCTGAAAGAGGGCAAGCGGGACATCGATATGGATGCGTTCATGCAGGCCGAGTCGAAGCCGTACAGCAAGGCTGGCTGAGCCGCACTTTGCGTTGGTCATCTGCGCAATTAATCAGCTGCGGGCCGTCCAGATATGCCAAATCGAAGGTGATCCTACATTGGGGCCTGGTCTAGAAGATTGAAGATGAATTAGCTACTTATTCAGCTTTATCGACATTCCAATTTGGCGCGCATCACCCGTCAGCGTGAGTGACTTGTTGTCGTCGCTGATCGTGAACTCCATGGTCTGGTTGCCGGAATTTGGCAGATTCAGGGTTCCGGCGACCTCGGGCTTGAGCACCGCCGTCGATCCATCTTCGTTCAAGGTCCAGGTTCCAGTAACTCCTGGCAGGCCGCCTGAATTCAGGGTGAAGGAGAGGTCTTCCTTGAGATCAAGAGTGACCTGAGTGCCGTCCATATCTTTCGTCGCTTTGTCTATCTCGGCCTGAGGGGCTTGAAGCTGCTTCATCATGGCAATCACCTGATTCTTCCCCTCCTCAGTAAATTCAATCGTGCCGCTAAAGCTGCCAGCCAGCTTTTTCTCTGGCGACGAGCATCCGGAGATGATCAGGACGGCGAGCAGTGCGATCGGGAGAAGTTGTTTCATCTTGTCAATCCCGTTAGAATCGACTCTAGGATACAGTAGATCCGCCAACGCCACTTGCAAAGAATAGTAGACATATAGTAACGTGTCCTGCAGATGGACACCTTGGGGGCGCTAAAGCAGTATTGGGGCTACGACGTGCTGCGGCCGCTGCAGGACGAAGCCATCATTTCTGCCATCAATGGCCGCGATTCGCTTGTTGTGATGCCCACAGGGGGAGGGAAGAGCCTCTGCTTCCAGATTCCGCCAGTGATATCGGGCGGGCTGACGCTGGTCGTCTCGCCACTGATTTCTTTGATGAAGGATCAGGTGGATGGGCTCCAGCTGATCGGCTATCCAGCCGCTGCGCTGAATAGTGGCGTTGAACCGGCTGTGGTTCGGGAGGTTGAAGCGAAGGTCTCGAGCGGGGAGATCAAGCTGCTCTATGTCAGCCCGGAGCGGGCTGTTGCACAGAGCTTTTTCGACCTAATGCGTCAGGCAGACAATGGAGCTGGCGTTGCCAGGATTGCCGTTGATGAGGCGCACTGTATCAGCCAGTGGGGGCATGATTTTAGGCCTGAATATCGTGAGTTGGTCGGCTTGCGGTCTGCGTTCCCAGATGCGCCGCTGATGGCGCTCACCGCGACAGCGACGCCGACTGTTCGAAAGGACATCATCCAGCAGTTGAACCTGAGTGAGCCGGACGTGCTGGTAGGTGTTTTCGACAGGCCAAACCTCAGCTACAAGATCGTCCCGAAGGGAGACAAGCTGTCACAGATTGAGGAGGCGGTGAAGCGGCATCCGAACGACGCAGTTATCGTCTATTGCATCAGCCGCAAGGATACTGAGCGAGTGGCTTCATCGTTGACGAAGGCTGGTTCACGGGCGACGGCCTATCACGCGGGTTTGAGGCCGGAGAAACGGCGGGATATCAGCGAAGCGTTTGCCCAGGAGCGCATAAACGTGGTCGTCGCTACAGTGGCTTTCGGCATGGGGATCGACAGGTCGAATGTGAGGGTCGTGATCCACGAATCGATGCCGAAAAGCATCGAATCGTATCAACAGGAGACTGGCCGAGCGGGACGGGACGGCCTGCCTAGCGAGTGCCTTCTGCTCTACTCTTCAGCGGATGTTGTGCGGTGGAAGCGTCTGTTGGAAATGAACGGCGTGACCGAGCAGGCCAAGCACCAGATGGACCTGATCCATGAGGTGCGGAAATTTGCCGTCGGGACGGAGTGTCGGCACAAATATCTGAGCGAGTATTTCGGTCAGTCGTATTCAGTTGAAGAAGGCTGCGAGGCTTGTGACATCTGTCTAGAGGGCTGGAAGACGATTGAGAACTCCACGCGAGTTGCGCAGCAGATCATTGTGACGGTGGCTGATCTGGCGCGGCTACACCCGGATAACGGGTTTGGAGTCGCTCATATCGCGGGTGTTTTGTGTGGCTCTAAGACGAAGGCTATTTCGAGTTGGGGACATGCAGATCTACGGGGATACGGGGCGATGAAGGGCTCGCGGTTGAGGCGAGTTTCAGGCTTGATCAATCAGCTGATTGATGCGGACCTGTTGGGCCGGACCGG
>JALGYA010000069.1 GCA_029824475.1 Fimbriimonadia bacterium
CGAATCCTGATACTGCGTCCCTGTCACGTCAAGCGCGTTCTCGATCTTCTCGCGAACATAGTCGGTCGGAAGCCACGGCGTGTCCGAGGCGTAAGCGCCTTCCCCGCTGAACCTGCACAGAAGGAAGTACTCCCGGTGCCGGACTCTGAGCCCGACGGGAAACGACTCTCCCCCCTCCCGTTCACCCGTCACAAACGACGAGCCAGCTGAGAGGTCGTCCATGCCGTACACGATGTAGTTGATGTCGCCGAACGGGATGGTGTGCTGCCGATGCAGCACCCACAGGAACCGGATGTCGATCTCGACGACTTTTGTGCGCGAATCGACATCAACGGATCGTGAATACGAGCCCAGCGTGAGCAGGTGCACCAGCCACGGTGACCTGGCCGTCACTAGCGTCGGCGTCACCTTCACCTTCGGCCCGATTGACAGAAACGGTATGGAAAACGGCATCTCCTTGCCTCCATTCTATCAAACTCTGGAGCTGAGGAAATTGAAGCTCGATTCAAAGCAGCTGAACACATCTCGGCGGCAGTCGTCCTGCTCGATCGCCAGCCACTCCGCCCCAGCGTCTGAAGCAGCTGCCAGGATCTCATCCCAATCCAGATTCCCCTCACCCACCGGACACATCACAGGCCCGTCATCAGTGACCTCGATGTCCTTCAGGTGGATCACCGGCACGCGGCCTCTCGACCGCTTCAAGAGCGTCGCTGGATTCATCCCGCCAACCCATGCCCAGTAAGTGTCCAGCTCCAGCATCAGATCGTCGCCACCCCGCTCGATGAAGATGTCGTACAGCGTGCCGCCGCGCTGTGAATGAGCGAACTCATAAGCGTGGTTGTGGACGCCAAACCGGATGCCGGCATCCTTCAGCTCAGCAGCAACAACCACAGCGTCATCGCAGAATCGGTCGAACTCATCCGCGGACTTTCCGTAGTCCGGCACCACCCCGCCGATGGCGGCAAAGTCGCAACCGAGAGCCTGGTGAAACTCAATCTCCGCTTCACGAGATTCAAGCAGCCTGGACCAGGGCCGGTGAGTCGCGATGCACTTGATCCCGTTGTCGTCCAGGATTCTGCGGGCTTCTTTCGCTGCTCCCAGCGGCTCATCCACGCCCAGCCACGGAACCGCGCTGACCTGCGCTGCTGTGCACCCCATCTTGCTGATCCGCTCAAGCGTGCGCGCAAAATCTGCGGGAGTCTTGACGTGATCACGAAACGTGAACAGCTGGGCGGCGATCCCCATCGATGGCATACGCAAAGTATGCCCCTAGAACAGCTCTTTCTGTTCTTCCGCCGGCTCAATCAGCCCGGGGTGATCCACGGAGACCTTTCCCACTTCGCGCGAAACCGGAATCGCCTCCATATCCTCCGCCGGATACTGCGTGATGAGCGCCGGAGCGGCCTCTGCTGATTCCATCCAGGCATGTGCGTCATCCCTGCCCAGAATCACCGGCATGCGGGTGTGCAGCTCCCCCACCAGCTCATTCGGCTCGGTCGTGAGAATCGTGTAGGTCTCGAGTGTCTGGACCCCATCCGACCACGTCTCCCATAAGCCAGCCAAGGACATCAGTTCGGAGGACCGCCGGGTAATAAAGTACGGCTGCTTGCTCCCTGCGGGCCCCTTCCATTCGTAAAACCCGTTGGTCGGCACGATGCACCGGCGACTCATGAAGGCAGCCCGGAAGCTCGGCTTTTCGGCCACGGTTTCACCCCGTGCATTGAGAAGCTTAGAAGCCATGCTTTCATCCTTGGCCCACGAAGGCAGCAGCCCCCAACGCATCATCCGCATCTCCGAGTCACTGACAATGACGGGCGCGAACTGCATCGGAGCAACGTTCCACCGCGGCACCAGGTCAGGCAGCGGTGTCACGCCGAAGTCATCCGCAACGACGTGCATCCTGAAGAACGCGTAGCGGGCGCACATCCTAGTTCAACGGCGGGTCCTGGCGGCCTTGACCTTCACCGAAGGCACCCATCATCTTGAACAGCATCTCGTACTTGGACATCTGTTCACGGCGAGCATCGAGCTCCTGCTTGATGCTCATCGGCAGTCCGGACATCGTATGGGTCTGAGCTCCGGAACCGAACTTGTCGTCGGTCAGGGAGCCTTCGAGATAGACGTCCGGGTGGAGCTGGAAAACAAACTGCATCAGCTTCCTGCTGCCAACCTTGACCTTGGTGAGCCTCGGGATGTCACCGGAGACCGCCGTGCCCTGCGTCGCCCGGCCCAACATCTGATACAGCGCCAGCTCATCAAGCCCGAGCGTCATCGTCTGAGACATGATCTCAGCATCGCCCTCAGCAGCCTGGAAGGCGCTCTCATCGAATGCGCCGATGTGGATCTGCCCTCTTGGAGAGATGCCCTGGCCAAACACTTCTGTCGGCTCAGTAGATCCACCGCCGCCGCCAAAGATGCTCATTCCCTGCTCCATCATCTCGAAGAAATCGAAGTCCTTTCTTGAAGCAGCCACGCCTTGGCCCCGCTGAAGCACTGCCCCTTCGCTGAAGACCATCTCGTTCAGCATCGCTCGCTGGTTCGGGCTGAGCCGGGAGACACTAACGGTGCCGCCGCGTTGGGCGATCATCTTGAGCTCGGCATCAAAAGTGCCGTAGAGCCGGAGGAGCGGCCACGCCGTGTTGCCGCCGCCCATCAAGCTGAGACCCGCCAGCCCGGGCGCAATCGACTGCCCATAGAACTGGACCAGGGCATTGGCATCGCCATACTTATTCGCGGCAGCGAAGCTGGCAAGGACATCGAGCGTCACGGAGCCGTTCTTTGCTGCATCTGATACTGCCGCCTGAAGGCTCCCTCGGGAGATTCGATCTTCTCTAGCCGCAACGGGATCCTCTGGGCGACCTACGAGCCATCCATTCTCAACTTCCCAGGTGCAGGCCGCGTCAAGCATCGCTCTCACGGAACCTGTATCTGCGCCTACTCCATTGCTGATCATAGAGTCTGGGAGGCAGACGGCCACACTCACGTTTTCAACATCTGCATAGGCAGCAAGAGCAGCGCCCTGCACGATCGACAGCGGCTCTCGCTGAGCCGGGCGGGCATACAGCGCCTTCGCTTTTTCTCGATCTTCCGGTTCGCTCTCATCCGGCCCAAACATGGTCAACTTCGACGCCAGAATTGCGTCAGCAGGAAGCTCTATCGGCTTCGACTCTGTCGGCTTCTCCTCCTCATGCTCCACGTCTGGAAAGAGGTTCCCAAACCGGCTTCCACCCAAGGAATGTGACTCGGTCACAAGCGTCGACCCGTCAGCACCTAGCAGCGAGATATTGACAGAAGGTCCGCTCATCCCCATCCAGGCAAAGATGCCGCTTCTGCGCCCTGCGGCGACGATCAGCTTCGCAGGCGCGGACTTGATCTCCACAGGAGGCTTCGGCATCGCGCGCTGCATGATCTCCTTCATGAACTCGTTGTTCCGGAACATCGGGGGAATCTCGTCTTCGAGAGCATTGGCGTCGTACTTGGCCGCAGCCGCATTGTTCTGAGCCACCAGAGCCTGAATGGCGTTTCCAGGAACGCGGATGCCAACCTGCATCCTCGTGGGGCTCGTCGAAAAGACAACCCGCTCGCCGCGGCCAATCGCGGCCAGGCGTGCAGGACCAACTGACGTTAGAATTGCCCTCTGAGCCTGAGCGACCTGATTTGCACTCTGCTTATCTTCTTCGCCAGGACTCCGCCCCCCGAAAGGATTGAATGAGCCCGAGCTCGATCCGTCCATCTCCTGGATCGACTTGCCGATCTCGCCGGTTCTAGCCGAAATCTGGGTCTGAATGTCCTTGCGTCGCTTCGCAGCACTGGGAAGCAGCTTCCACCCAGAACCGCTTTTGAGCCACCGGCCATCAACAGCCTCGGCCAGCATGTCCATCGCCTCCTTTAGGGGCCGGTCTTTGACAACCAGGACCGCGACATCAGCATCCATTTCCCGATCCGCAGTCAGCCTCACGCCCGACGCAGCCGAGAGCTGTTCAACAACAACTGTGGCGCGGGCACCGGGGATGCTCACCGAGACTTTGACCGTCTCAGGAGTCTGTGAGTAGGCGGCGACCGCGAAGGTCAGCGCGCAGGCGGCAAGGCAGAACCTCATACACCTTCACTATACGCGGCCCGAGGGCCAACCGGTGCAGAAGTCTCAGCCGCGATTCACACCAGACACATCGAGCGAGTGGCCGGAGTTGCGCAGGTGGTGATCCAGGCTGAAGATTTCAGCCAGCTCTTCCTCGTTCAGGTTAGCCTGAACATCTTCGTCAGCGTAGACCGACGTCTTGAAGTCCTCGCCATCCCATGCCTTGGCGGCGTTTCGCTGAGCCACCTTGTAGGCGTGTGCCCGGGCCAGGCCCTTGCCAACCAGCGCGACCATCAGGTGCTCGCTGAACACGAGGTCGCCCATCTTGCGCAGGTTGGTGTGCATGTTGTCGGGCCGCACGACGAGGCCGGTGAGGATCTTGTTGATCCGGCGGATCATGAAGTCTGCCAGCTGGAATGTGTCAGGCAGTGTGATGCGCTCCTGGGAGGAGTTGGTCAGGTCGCGCTCATGCCATGTCGGGATCGACTCGAGAGTTGAGTGAGCGTGGCCACGGATGATGCGGGCGAGGCCGCAGACGGTCTCGCTCGACCAGGGGTTTCGCTTGTGCGGCATCGCACTGCTGCCCGTCTGGCCCTTCTTGAACTCTTCCTGGACTTCCTGGATTTCGGTCCGCTGGAGGTTGCGGAGTTCGGTGGCGATTCGCTCCAAGCCGCCTGCTAATACGGCGATGGTGCACATGAGGCTGGAAAGCCGGTCGCGGTTGACAATCTGTGTGCTGACCGGGTCCGCTGTGAGGCCAAGCTTGGCGCAGATGGTCTCTTCCATCTCAGGGCTGACGTGAGCGTGGATGCCAACCGCTCCGCTGATCTTGCCGACCGCGTTGTCTGCTCGGGCGATCTTGATGCGCTCGATGCTCCGCACGAGTTCCGCTCGCCAGCTGGCAGCCTTGAATCCGAAGGTGATCGGCTCAGCGTGAATCGCGTGAGTTCGGCCGATCATCGGGGTGTCTTCGTGAGCGGCAGCGAGCTTGTCGATCGTGACGAGCAGCTCTTCGCAGCTCTCGATCAAAACGTCGCAGGAGTCGCGAAGCATCATGCCGAGGGCTGTGTCGATCACGTCGTAGCTGGTCACACCAAAGTGGATCCAGCGGCCCGCCGGGCCGACGCTCTCTTCGAGGTTTCGCACGAACGCCACGAGGTCGTGGCGGGTCTCCTGCTCGATCTCGTCGCAGCGCTCCAGGGTGAAGGCCGACTTGTCGCGAATCGCGGCCATGTCGTCAGCAGGAATCTGCCCAGCTTCGCACCAGGCTTCGCAGATCGCCACCTCTGCCTTGAGCCACTGCTCGTACTTGGCCTGGCGGCTCCAAATCTTGGACATGGCGGGGGTGCAGTAGCGATCGATCACGACTGCAACAAGTTACCTGCCGGGGGCGGACTACTTAGCCTTAGGCCCCTCTGCAAGCACCTTCAGCGCGGTCTTTAGGCTGAGTCTTCCTCGCCAAGGGCCCTCGCGGCTGGCGACGACCACCACGCCCGGTGATGCAGCAAAGTCGAACGGCTGACCACACGCGGGGTCGCTGCTTGTGATCTCCTTCACCTGCTGCTGGAGTTCCGGGTTGTCGGTTCCCTCCCACTGCACTGTATCGGCAGCGACGTTCAGGACGAGAAGTCGTCGCAGCGAAAGCCGGAGGGACTCGCCCCACAGAACGCGCTGGCGGATCGCGCTCGGGTCGATCGTCTTCTGCTCAAGGCTCCACTGCTCCGGCCCGTCTGCCAAAGCCATCCATTCCGATTCTGCGTCAGGCCACCCTGGTTCGTTTCTCAGCAGTTTGGATGCGTGCTGCAGGCCGAGGCCCAGCTCATAGGCCGCCTCTGCTCCTGCCCTCATTCGCAGCGATGAGCCAGAGGCTTTGCTGGGCTCTCCATAGGTGAGCAGCTTGTCCTTCCATGTGCTGTTCATCATCGGGATCGCGGGCCAGAGCGCCTGGATGACTGCAGCTTCAACATCTGCATCGAGCGCTGCCAAAGCAGGATGCCCGCTCTGTCGCAGCGTGTCCGCGAACGCCATGCCTTCTTCGAATCGATCTAAGGCGTTTTTGGGCTGACCCTTCAGCGCTGCGGCACGGACTCGGCAGGCTGCAAGCCCACCCACGGCCCGCCAGCCTTTCAGCTCACGATCCGAGATCTTTGCGAAATCCCTCGAAGCCGGATGCGATCGAGCGCCAAGAGGCAGTCTCGCTGTAATCAGCTTGACAATCTCTCTTTGGGCGATGGTCTGATCGACTCCCGGCGCAGCCGTTTCACCTGGCATCAGGCCGGAATTCACTAGCAGGTTCAGCTCCTTCGGCTTGAGGCAGCGCTCCGCCAGCTGCAGCCCACTGCCCCACTTTCCAGCTGCAGGCCAGACCTGGTTGAGCGGCTTCTCCTGCGCCAGGATTGCCCCGAGAATGAGTGTGCTGATCATGCTAATTCACTGGCGGTGGTGGCCCGCCTCCCCTGTTCGATCTAAACGAAATGCCGATCTCCCCTCCGGAGACGCCCTCGACACTCACGATCGAAAACCGCTCGTGCACCGTGGAGTAGGCGAACGGCGCGTTGGCGAACGGGTCATAGACAGCGTCCTGCCGCGCCAACTCGCTCAGCGACTTTGGGAGCCTGCCGGTCTGGAGTTCGAAAAGCCGAACCATCGCATGGAGCCTCAGCACGCGGATCGACGTCCTGAGTCGTGCCTCGGCCATGCCTGCCATCGGCGCGACGGGGGACATCATATCGATGATGGAACGAGCGCCATCCGGAAGGTCTCGCGACATCTGGTAGACGTCGCCGAGGCGCTTGGTCCATTCGTGTTCAGGGTGGTTCTCGAACACATCTGCAGCAGCTAAAGCCGACAGCTCAATGGCATTGCCAGCCGCCCGAATCTCCTCTTCACTCAGGTTATCTGGCAGCTCGCCAGTGCCAAATGCTGCATCCATCGCCCCTCGGTCGTCAAGCATGCCATCGATCAGCATCTTCCCAAATCTGGCCTCGCCCACAAAGCCATGCGACATCGGGAAAAACTTAAGCTGCGCGTCGAGCTCGATGATGAGCCGCTCCAAGTCTGCAGCTCTGAACCGATGAAGGTGCCGTTCGTATTCGCCAAAGACGATCGCCGTCTGCGCGATGCAGACCAGCGAGCTGATCAGCGTGTCCATCTCACCCGACTTTCGGGCGAATCGGAACGCGAGGAGCAGCCCATCTGCTCCCTTGCCCGTGTTCCCTTCGTGAAACTGCGTGCGGGTATAGATGCCGCATCCTTTCGACAGGTTCTTTAAATGAGCGAAAACCGGCATGACCTGATCCGGGCCGTCCATCTGGTGCTTCCAAGGCTTCTGCAGGCTCGCCTCCATGTAGGGGATGACTGCGGCAAACCTCTCGGCAAAGCTTGGACTGACCTGCGTTGTCAGCTCCTTGTATGGCATCAACCTATGGTGATCTCGCAGTCCAAGCTGGTCGTAAAGGTAGATGGCGGCGGCAGCCTCCTCAAGACCGTTGTTGCCTGTCGGCTGAGCCGTGCCGATGGCGGTCTTCCAGACCTCCCATTCGGCCAAATCAGCGAACTGATTCGACTGGAGCAGTGCGGCGGCAGCAAGAAGTGTCGTCATGTTTGAACCGGGTCAGTGCCTAGTCTATTCCATCTCTGATCTGTTCGAAGTTCAGCGCAGTGCAACGAATCCACCCTGATCGCTCTTCTTCGGTCTGGTGTAAGTGATGCCAATCTGGCCGCCCGTCGCTCCCTCCTGGCTCAGGATCGAGAATCTCTCATGGTTCTTTGAATAGGAGAAAGGGGCGTTTGCCAGCGGGTCATAGACAGCTTCCTGCCCATCGAGTTCAGACAGCGAATCAGGCAGGTCGCCAGTCTGCAGCTCATAGAGCCGCACCAGCGCAGACAGTCGCAGAATCCTCAGCTGAGTCCGCATTCGTGCCGCGATCAGCCCCACGCCTGCACGGTCTGATTGGAACATGTCAAACAGTCGCTGCTGGTCCTTCGATCCTCTTTTGGGGGCATCATCCGACTGACGTAACATGGACTGCCATTTGTGCTCTGGCTCACTAGCACAGATGTGCGAAGCTTGCGCATCCTTAGCAGCAATCTCTTCGAACACAAATCTCACTTCATCATCTGACACGTCACCTAGGTTCGCGGATTCGAGATAGTTCCTAAAGTGCTCTTCTGCCCGAACTGCCGCGATGTCCTCTAAACCGGACTGAAAGACCATGCCCATCCCTCTGAAGGATCGAGCTGCGTGGTTCATCTGCAGCTGGCGGTCCACTTCGAAAACGAGTGTTTCGAGCCCGGCAGCAGGCAGCCGATCCAGCTGCACTGCGTACTCGGCCAAGACTCGGGAGGCACTGGAGACCGATGCGATGGTCCCCATTGGGAATGCGAGTTCTCCGGACTTCCGGGAGAGCCTGAGCGACCGCAGAAGAGAGGCTGCACCCCTGTTCGGATTGCCCTGCAGGAACTGAGCGAGGGCATACATCTGGCTGCCAGAATTTAGGATTCTGAGATTGCGGATGGCTGGCAGGTTGTCTGCCACTCCATCAACCTTGTGGGTCCAAGGCTTGCTGATGCTCGCATCGATGTAGGGGATCAGCTCCTCAAACTTCTCAGTGTAAGCAAGGAGTTCTTTGTTGTCGGCGTCACCAGCAAGGTGACGATTCACGAGATTGTCTAGGCCTCTCTTTTCATGGAGGTAACAGGCAGCGGCAGCCTCTTCAAGGCCGTTCGTTCCCGTCGGCTCGTCGATTCCAATGGCAGATATCCAAATCGGCCAGTCCTCAAGCCCCTTGAGCTGATTCGACTGGAGGGCGACTGCTGCGAAGAGGATTGTTGTCATCCAGGTCAACCCCCTCGCTTGCGAGCACCAAAACGCCGGCTCATATCACGAGTTATGCCGAGCGTATCTCCGTAGATGGTCTTCCGACTGATCACATCAAACCTGCCGTGGCTCTGTGTGTAGCTGTAAGGCGCGTTTGAAAACGGGTCAAAGATAGCGTCCTTTCGATCGATGTCGTTCAAGCTTTCCGGCAACTGACCAGTCTGGAGTTCGTGAAGGCGGATCAGAGCAGAAACCCTCAAGATTCCCAGCGGAATTCGCTGAAGCGCAGAAGAGCGTGCCATACCCATCGGAAAGTCCGGTCCAGGCTCATTGAGCCACCTTGCACCAGGTGTGAAGCCTGGAACAGGTTTTCCTGCCTCCGCCAAGTTCTGCTCCCACAGGTGAGGTGGATGCTGTTTCATCACAGCCAAAGCCTCAGCTGCGCCTGCTCTTGATTGCCGCTCCACCGCAGCATAGTCCTCTTGGGTCAGTGCCAGAGCGATCGCCAATGCCTGAGGATTATCCTTGTATCCCTTCCTGTAGCGGGCTCTCTTATCTTCAAGGTCAACCGGCCCGGACAGCGGCAGGTTTGCATCGCCTTCCAATCCCCAAATCATGAGGTTGACGGCCAGCTGGCGATCTAATTCGTCGACAAGTTCGACCAAGGACTCCTCCGGAAATCTGTGGAGGCTATCGTCATAAATGACCATGAGCTGCACAGTCTGAGCGTGGCTTCGCATCGCAGCAATGCCCATCCGCACTTCACCGACTCTTCGGGAAAATCGCAGAGCCAGCAGCAGCCTTTCTGCAGCCAGTTTCGAATCGCCATTTCTAAACAGCCGGCGTGTGTGGGGAATGAAGGTCCGGATGACGTCGCTTACGCCGGAAGTAGTCTTCCAGCTATCCATCTTGCGATCAGCATCGAGGTGCCAAGGCTTGCTTGAGCTGGCTTCGATGAGCGGAAGGAGTTGGACTGTAATATCTGACACTGCCTTCTCGGCTTCCAGGTTTTTCCTGTCATCACTCCATTCGTAGAAGAGAATTCGGGCGTTCATCTGCCGCGCCAAATACACTGCGGCCGCTGCCTCTTCTAAGCCATTCTGCCCGGTCGGCTTCATCTCCCCAAAGGTCTTCACCCACTCGTCAGACTCCCTCAGCCCATTCAGCTGATTCGACTGAAAAACAACTCCCGCAGCAAGCAAAGCAAACATCTCTCCTGATTCCTCCTTATCGCCAGCCCTAGTATATGCCAAGCGACACGTTTCAGCAGTAATATCCACACATGGCAGAAGAGCACAGCCCCAAGGCAGAAGCCTGGGCGGCACTCACTCCGGCCCTCTGGTCGGGGATCCTGATCGGGGCTTCTTTCCTGGCGACGACCGCTAAATTTCAGGCTCCATCGCTCGATCTGCCCGTTGCGCTTGACGTCGGCCGTCAGACATTCCAGTGGATCGCTTGGACCGAGTGGGCGCTCGTTTCGCTCTATGCTCTGCTGATTGGGTTCAGCAAGATCAAAGAGCAGACCCGTGCCCTAGCGACCCGATTCCTGATCCCTGTTGCTGCGCTCGTTTTCGCGCAGGCCGTCTGGATGCGGCCCGTGCTCGATGCACGCGTTCAGGTGATCATGGATGGCGGGATGCCGCCCGCATCACACCTGCACACGATCTTTGCTGGCGCGGAATTCGTGAAGGCGCTGCTCCTGGTGGTGCTGGCCTTCCGCCTGCTTCACATTGCACTCAAAGACTAGCGATTCTCAATCACAAGCTTCTGGCCGGGCTCAAATTCGGCCACGAGGGTCAATCCGTCCTTGGTGAGCTTGGCGCCGTGAGAAGCAAAACTCTCCCCGAACGGGTTCAGCATCTCAAAACGACCGCCCTTTTCACTGACAATCTCGACCCGCGTGGTTTTTCCCCCAGCCCGCTCAGCAGAGACCAAGAACGCCCCTTCCGTCCGCAGCGTTTTGAAGCTGCAGTCATCCCAATCCTTCGGGATTGCAGGGAACAACCGGACCACGCCCGTATGCGACTGAATCAGCATCTCCATCAGGCTGGAGGCTGCCGCAAAATTGCCTTCAAGCGTGAACGGTCGATAGGTGAACTTAGAGTAGCCCTTCCCTGACTGGTCGCCGTTCACATGGAACGAGTTCCGCAGCCGGAACGACGTCGCGAACTTCCGCAGATACTCTGCGGCGTTCTCGCCATCCAGCGCCCTGGCATAGAATGAAGCCACCCACGAAAACGAGTAGCCCGTCCACCAGTCTGTGCCGAGCTTCTCCAAGTCCGCCAATGAGCCTCTGATCACGCGCCGCGCACTCGGCCCATCGCTGCCGTCAATCAGCCCGAGCGGGTGAATCGCCATCAGATGAGAAAAGTGGCGATGCGAAAACGTGAGAGGATAGTCTTTGGCCACGAGCAGCCCCTCGCTTTCAGGGTCAACCGCTTGTTCCGGCAGTTCTTGGGCCAGCGATCTCCAGTGTTCGGCAGCTCTCGGCTCGTCCATCTCTTCAGCCAGGATCGCCGTGTGCTCCCACAGCCAGCTGATGAGCGCGAGATCATAGTTCGTGATCGTTGGGAACCAGGCGTCAAGTCGGTTGTCGTTGACCTCCGGCGAAGAGCTGAGCGGCAGCGTCCGCTCTCCGTTCTCGTCAAGCTCCGTCACGGCCTCCATGAACACCGACACCTCGGTCAAGAACGGATAAGCACGGTCGGCCAGAAACTCACGATCCATCGAGTAGCGCCACTGCAGCCAGAAGTGGTGCGCCAGCCAGGCGGCTGTTGTAGCGGAGTGCGTGTACTGATGCCAGCCGCCGATCTGCTCGTTGTTGATATCGGCCGTCATCGGCACGTTCAGGCCGGGCAGCTCAAAGAAGCGCTCAGTCCAACTCTTAGAGGTCGATTTCGTGTCCCAGAGCCAATCGACAAACCCTTGGCCAGAGTCGAGGTGATTGCCCGCGTAGGACGGCCAATAGGAGAGCTCGGTGTTCAGGTCATGGTGATAATCTCCGCGCCATGGCGGAATCTTCCCTGTATCTGCTGTCCAGGGGCCCTGAAGGGTGATGGGCGGCGTATCGACTCGCGTCGCCGCCCCAAATTTGTACATCTCCTCGAACCAGAGGCTCTGAAGGT
>JALGYA010000289.1 GCA_029824475.1 Fimbriimonadia bacterium
TATGTCCTGGCCTTCGCGTTGGCCTGTACGGCTGCGATCTTTTGGGAGTTCGCCGAGTACGGCGCGAACAAGTACATGGACGTGATGCTCCAGGTGACGCTTGAGGACACGATCAGCGATCTGTTCTTTGGGGTGGTCGGCGCAGCTCTGTTTGTCGCAATCGCTGCTCTCATGAATCGACGATCGGGGATCGATGAAGACGCCTAGCCCTCCCTCGGCCCTTCGGGTAGAGGGATCTCATCTTTCGGAAAAGACCTCCTGCAGCGCATAATCGCTGCAAATGGGAAGTTTCTTAGTGCCGGTAGTCGGGTTTTCCAAGCGCGTGCTTGGGTCGATGGCGGGTCAGCCGCACGACATTGATCGCCATCCTGGTTTTTGGCTGAGGGAGTTGGAGAGCGAGCAGAGTCAGTTTTCAAGAGAAGTGCTGCTATGGCGTCTCGGCAGGATTTCTTGGCCATACCTTTCGCTTGACTTTTCGGAGAAAGTCAACGACAGCATGCATGACCTGGTCAGCAAGCTGATCGAGATGGACAGCGCAGGTGAGCTGCCGCCAGACTTCTTTGGGGACACGTTCAAAGCACCGATCATCAAGCTGTGGAGCTCTTTATTCGCCCACTTCATGGAGTACGGGCAGTTTGAGATTGTCTTTCCGTCATCGGCGGATCAGATGGTGAAGGTCTACGCGGAGTCTGAATCGGCCAATCCGGAACCGGCGATGGAGGTTCCGGAGACTCTGTCAGATGCTGTTCGCACCTGCGGCCACTCAATCGAAGCGATTGGCTACAAGATGCTGGTCCCATATCTCCCCAATCTGGAGTCGATGCCCAGCGATGCGGAGTTCAACTGGATCGACGATTACCGGTTGGTGGTCAAGCTGACTGCCTAGCCTCAGACCATGATCTATCACCGGCCTGAGCGGAAGAAAGAGCGAAAGAGCAAGTCGATCTTTGACTACTGGCGCCTGGACGAGACCTTCGAACGGAGGTATGTGATCGGCCAGGTGCTGCTGTTCCTGCCATGTTTTAGCGCTGTGCTCGCAGTCATCTCCCTGGGTGGCAAGGCTCCTATTGGGTTCTTTTTTCTTAAGTACGGGCTGTTCTTGGTGCTCATGGCTGGCGGCTCATACGCCTCAGCCCGGAAAGCAAGGCCAAGAATCGAAGAGACGCGAGAAGCCGAGTTCGATCCAGCCTGGCACCACGCTTTGGGCATATTCGGTGGAATCGCTGCCGTCTCCGTCATCGTCGCCGCTGAGAAGGGAGAAATGGGCTGGGTGCTCCGTGTTCTGGGCCTGGGTGTTCTGCTGGCCCTTGGTTTATGGCTGCGCTGGCTGGTGTATGACCGATGGCTCAAGGCAGAGCTGGCAGAGGCTCCTCCTCCGGATGGGCCAGACAGCAATCTTTGGCAGAGCGAATAGTCACCCGGCAGCCTTGGTCTCATCCGGCAGCTTCGGCAGACTAAACGTTCGGTCCGGCGTCACGGTGACCCGTGTCGGGATGCCCTCCAAGTCGCCAGTGCGAAGAAACTCCATAACTTCTGCCCAGACCTCAGGCAGCTCCTGGGCAATCGGACCGAGCACGCCGTGGCCGCCGCGCTCGGCGATGATCACGCGTGAATTCGTGAAGTAAGGAGCAATCTCGAATGTGTTCTCGAGCGGAGTCTTCACATCCCAATCACCTTGGGCGAACAGCACCGGAATGTCGCTCACGACCCAATCACCTTGGGCGAACAGCACCGGAATGTCGCTCACGACCGGCGTCCTAAAGTCATCCCCAACGTCTTCGGTCGGCCAGGTGTCTTCGGTCGCCATGTAGGCGAGGAACGACCTCCCTAAGTACCGCGTGGCAGGGTCAGTCACCATTCGGTGACGTCGTTCAGGCGTGATCGCCAAGCTCGTGTCGATCAGCGGGCCGATGAGGTCGAAGTTCTGTGATCCGCCTCGGAAGCCGCTCTTCGCCTGCCTCTCCCACCTATCGGTGTTGCCGTGATACAGCTCCAAAATGGCAGTTGGATTGCTCCATGGGAAGTCCGTCGATCCGAAGACGCCAATCGTCTCGCCCGAGTCGTTCTTGAACGTGTACTCGCCTCGCTCTAGCCGCTCAATCACGACCCTGGCAGCCTCGGCCATACCTCCCTCTGGGAGGAAGGGCTTAAACTTATCATCCTGCTCGATCGAACGCCACATCCGCTGGACTGCCGCAAAGACGTAGGAAGGCATATCGTATCCATGATCGAGAGGCTCAACCCCGGAGAGGAGCGCCCGGGCGACGATCTCAGGGTGCTGCCGCATCACCGCGAAGCTCCACTGTGAACCAAAGCTCGTTCCGTTTAGGGTGATCTTGTCGTACTCCAGGGCTGAGCGGATGGCCGCGACGTCTGCGGCGCACTCCTTGACTGTGTAGCCTCGCAGATCGATTTCGGTCTCGGCGAATTCGGCAGTGATGTCCTTGGCGAGCTGACTGTAGATGGCGATAAAGTCCTCTTCTCCAAACGCACGGTCTGTGGGGCGAGCCGGAATAGTCAGCTTGGCTGAAAGCACGTCGCCATGCTCGCTGAACCCGCGCTGATCGACATAAATCACGTCGCAGATTGGGAGCAGAACACCGAGCTGCTGGCCGAGTTGGTCCTTTGCAGACTGCGAAGAATTCATCCGCTGCAGGTACGAGCTTCCTGGCCCCCCAGGGAGCACGAACATTGGTGGAGCCTTTGGATCCTCTGACCGGAATCTGGCGAACCCGACACCGATGATGCGGCTCTTGGGATCGCTTCGAACCTCAGGCACATAGATCGTGCCGAGTTCGTACTTTATGACTTTGCCGTCGCTAGTCTCGATCGAAGCCTCTTCGGTTTTGAGATCGCCCGCCCTCTCCTGAGCCGAGCTGGCTTGGGAGACAGCAAGCAGGAGCACAGTGGCCACGACGGTTGTGAGCAGGGAGAGATTCATGATGGCAGCCTCAGGGAAGCGACATCACAGCCTTACAGGTGCGGAACCTGTGTCGTTGCACGGCGGCAGGACCTCACGCCACGCCCACGGGCTGAGGGATAAGCCACGAGGCAAATCAAAAAGGCGTAAATCAGTACTTTTTTTGGTAGGATTGCCTTGTTGCAACGGAGATGGGCATGAAAACCACGTTTTTTGTATCTGTTCTTTCACTCTTGGTCCTCATTGGGTGCGCAGCACCTGAAGTGATTACCACGACCGAGCCAGAGCCAGCGGTGGCTGAGTTCACTGACGAGGACGTCCAGAAGCTCGCCGCCGATGATCGCGCCTTTGAGGAGGCCATGAACGGCGGAGATCTCGACACGCTCCTCAGCTTCTATGCCGATGATGCTGTGGTCCTCGCCTTCGGCGGCCCGCCTGCAAAAGGGCATGACGAGATCCGAACGGTCTTCATGGGCTTGCCGGCGGTCAAGGACCTGGTCTTGGCTGACGAAGAGCAGGTCGGCCTCGGCGATCACGTGTACCAACGGGGCACGATCACGATGACTGTCCTTGGTGAAGATGGATCTGAGACGCCGTTCGAAGGCGATTTCCTCGTGACGCGTGTGCGTGACGCAGACGGGAACTGGAAGTACACGAACGACATGTTCACCGCCGCGCCTGTCGCGGCTGAGTGATCTGCACAAAGCGTCCTCCATTCCTGGTCGCAGGAATGGAGGACGGAATCCAATTCTTTGTCGATCCCTCAACCCCTTGGGGCTGAGGGATAGATTGCAAATGGCCGGTTTAAAGTTCAAAAGAGTGCAGATTCACCGCAGGTAAGCTCCCCTGAGGTGACTCACAATGAGCTCCAATGCACTCAGGCTTAGCCTAACATTTCTTGCATTTGGCGGTCTTGCCTTCGCTTCTGAAGCTCCCTTATCAAAGGGGATGATCTCGGATCCACCAAGCTTCACCTCGCTCTCGGAACGGCAGCTTTCGATGGGCCTCACAGATTTTGATTCCTGCAGCCTTGTCGTCAGAGCATCGGATGACTCTGGGCTGACTACGCTCGCGATCATGGGCATGGAGGATCTCGCGAGCAGTCGGCTCGAAGATATGGGCATCACGGTCAAGTCATCTGTCACTCAGATGAGCGACTACATGAAGGCCGACAGACAGACCGACGAGGAGGTCCTCGTGGCGAACGACAGGTTTAAATCTGCCGTCTCTATCGAGCTGCTGCTAGGCAGGAGCGGTGACCGTGTCTACTTCGGAACGGTCTCGCTTGAGGTCAAACGAGCGGGATTCATTCATCCAGGCCGGTTCAAGCAAGTGGGCGTCTGGAGCGAAACCACGCTCTTCGCACACGATCTTTCGCTCCTGAACGATCACCTCAAAGAGCTGCTTGGGACCCAGCTTGACAAGCTCGAAAAAGACTGGAAGATCTGCAACCCAGTATTGGCGCAGCAGTCGGCTTCTAATGGACTGATTCTTGAGATGAACTCTATCGGATTCCTTGGCTCATAAACCTGCCAAAAGGACGCAGATCATGGACACGAAACAGAAGATCACATTTGCCAGGGTCCTCGGAACCATCTGCATCGCGGTTGGGGCAGTAAACCTGACCCTGTATGCGATGGACCGCGCCGAAGGCTCGGCGCTATTTGTGACC
>JALGYA010000070.1 GCA_029824475.1 Fimbriimonadia bacterium
TTTCTTGGATTCTCCGTGAGGAGATCAGGCAAGCGAAACAAGCTTTTTTGAACCTAAAAACGGAGGTAAATGCCTTCAGACTGCCTTGAGTTTCCTGACGGCGTTATCTCAACTTAAGTCCAGCCAAACGAAGCCTCGTCAGCCTGACAAACCGATCCCTCGGTATGTGATCCCGATTAACCCACATTGACCTGCTCGAGGACGGGACATCCGGGCCCTTTTATCCCCCTCCTAAATAGAGGCCAGCCAGGCTCCCTGCGGAGACCTGGCTGGCCGGTCGTGATTCGATCTCGTTCTCTTAGAACTTGATCTGAATCTGAGTGCTCAGCAGACCACCCTTGAAGGCAGCCTCACCCAAATCGGCATCACTGAACGTGTAGCCGAGCATGAACTGGGAGTTCTCGCCAAGGGGCTGAGAATAGCGTGCTGTATACCAGCGACTGTAGAGGTCTCCGCCATCGAGCTTGTAGTCCGTGTCCTCGTAGGAGAGGCCGAATTTCTTACCGCCATTCAGGTCGAAGTTGAGCATCACTGTATAGGAGTCGATCTCATCGCCAGCCGTCAGCAGCGATCCATCAACAACCTCAGCATGCTCGTAGTATCCGACCAGGTCAACGGTTGGATTCAGTTCAAACATGACGAACGCTCCACCGATTTCCATGTCCGTCGGATTCCAGAAGACGCCTACACGTCCCCAGTCACCGGGTGCAAAGAAATACTTGTCGATCTCTCGATATCGAACGCCAGCAGCGAAGCCATCACCCTCATGGTAGAGGCCGACTTCGTAGGCTTCGTTGTCCTCATCGTTCACGACATCTGTGTTTTCGTTCAGATCAGACTTGCTATAAGAGCCGAAGAGCGTCACACCGCCAAGATCGAAGTCCAGCTCGCCGCCATAGACGCTGTTGCGGTTGACACCGTCCGAAAGCGTATTGCTGTCAAGGAAGATGTAAGCCAGCTTCAGGCCGCCGCTGTCGCCAAGAGGAACGTCATATTCGAAACCGAGGGACTGATCGACCATCTGTTCGGAGTCGCCCATCTGGAAGAGCATCATTCCGTTGATTTCGTAGCCATTCGTTGTCAGGCGATCGGAATTCCGCCCGCCGAACACGTTCAGGCTAGTATCACCAAAGTCGAATGTGAGGATTCCACCGTCGAAGTAGTGCTCGCCATTGTCCCAAGCTTCACTCTGGTATTCCGTTGTGTAGTCTGGTCTCTGGTACAGATACCGGCCAACCCTGTGGCTGACGCGACCGACTTCAGCTCCGAAGCCCTGCCCGAGCAGGTTTCCATCGAACATCACTGAGAGGGATCTCAGGTAGACGTCGGAGTCGTACTCACTGTAGGTGCCACCAGGGATTGAGTTATAACCTTGACCCTGCGGCGCACCGAAGAAGGTTGAGTCGACGGGCGAGTTGTAGCCGTACATCGAGAGCGAGCCGAACATATTGCCGACAACTAGAGTGCCGGACCAGCTCAGATCATCTCCGTCGGAGCCGCTCATCGTGACCGCCAGCTCATGGAGCATGGTCAAGTCGCGGCTCATGCCAACCTCGGTCTCGTCATAGTCTCCACGTCCGATGCCGGTGAATCTCAAGTTCGGCATCAGGCCAATCATGCCGTCCGTGCTGTGACCAGCGAGGGAGAGCAAGTTCAGCTCACCGCTGATATCAACAGCGGGCTTGCGGCCTTCAACAGCTCGCAGGCGAGCGTCGAGGTCTGCAACGTCCTTCTTCATAGCGTCGACGTCAACGCCGAGGCTGGCGAGCTCTTTTTCGAACTCGTTGGCCAGGCGCTTGAGAGCAGCAACGTCAGAGCCGAGGCCCTTGACGCCTAGCCAGACCCTGCTTCAGAGCAGCGATCTCTGCGGAATTGTCTTTTGGCTGCACGGGCTTCTTGGAAGCGAGTGCGTCAACTTTGCCAGACAGAGCGTCGATCTGGTCTTCGAGACCGGCGACCTTGCCCATTGCCATCTGGTGAAGCTGATTGATTGCAGTGATTATCTGGGACATCGGGGAAATTCTGGGCGACAGCCGGCACAGCCAGCGATACGCTCAGAACCGCACCAAGTGCGTACTTAAGCATTTTCATTTTTCTGTAATTGCTCCTTGCTCATCAGCCGGAGGCTCGGGCAATGGAGGCGGAACAGAAGATGATGCGCTGACAAACTCCTTAAGTTTCCTGCCTGCGCGGCCATCCCATTCACACCGGTCTTCACCCTCGAATCCGGCGCAGACTGCCGATCCATCGGCTGCCTGCTGCATTTGACAGGATACGGCAAAGTGCCGCGATCCTAACCTCAAAACGAGACGACACTCAGAAAGTTCTCGCCTCGAGGGTGCTTTTTCCACAAAATTTCCCTCATTGGGCGGCCAGTTGAACCTAATCGGGTCCGTTCCCGCCTTGGATGGTATTGTCACTGATCATGCCAGCACAGCTCTTGGGGGCCCACATGCCGATCGCGGGAGGACTGGGAAAAGCCGTCCGCAGGGGCAAGGAGATCGGATGCACAGCCGTCCAGGTTTTCACCAACAACCCGCGCCAGTGGACATCCAAGCCTTTGGAGCAGGAGAAGATTGATGACCTCGCTGCCGCCGTTGCTGAGACAGGCATCAACAGCCTTATCAGCCACGACACCTATTTGATTAACCTGTGCGCCCCGAATGAAGAGACGAAGGCCAAAAGCATCGCCGCTATTAAGAGTGAGCTAGTGCGGTGCGCCGCGCTCGGCATCCCCTATGCGATCAGCCACATGGGCGCCCACATGAAGCAGGGCGAGGAAGAAGGGCTGCGACAGATTGCCGAAGAGACCGTCAAGGTGCTGGAAGACACGCCCGACGGGGCAACACTGTTGATGGAGACAACCGCTGGGCAAGGCACGAGCATGAATTGGCGATTTGAGCACCTCGCCTCCATTTACGATCAGACGGGGAATCCTGACAGGCTGGGCGTCTGCCTCGACACGTGCCACATCTTTGCCGCTGGATACGACATTCGAGATGAAGAGACTTACGAGAGGACATTCTCAGAATTCGACCGGCTGGTCGGGATCGACAAGATCAAGGTGATCCACTGCAACGACAGCAAGAAGGATCTCGGCACACGCGTGGACCGGCACGACAACATCGGTGAGGGATTGATCGGGATTGAAGCGTTCCGGCTGCTGGTGAACGACCCCCGATTTGAGCAGGTGCCGATCATCCTGGAGACTCCGGACGCCGATAAGATGCACGAAGTCAATTTGAAGCGGCTGATGGATTTACGAGAGTAATTTCTCCAGTTTTTCAGCGGGGCTCCCGATAAAAATACCAGGACGCCAAAAGCGCCCTCGCTGGAGCCAACTGATGAATGCTGAAGTCCTCTCCCCAGAAGCCGCAGAGCCGATCAAAGGGATCTGCCACGACATTCTCTCGATCATGCCGGACTGCAGGTCCGCGCTTCAGACTCTGCTCCAGATCTCTTGGTCGGAGCGGGATCACGATGAGATTATCGAGCTGACGGACAGGCTGATCGCTCTGGACTCCACACGAGCTGACTGGCACTGGATGAAGGCCACTTCGCTGATGGCCACCGGACGAGGCTCAGAAGCTGTCAATGAGCTCACTGCCGCACTTCTAGTGTGCCAAGACCCTGTGCTGCTCTGCAGCATCCAGGCATCCTGGCGATCCGCGGAGATTCTTGCAAGCCGAGCTGTGCCCAGCTACGGCGAAGTCAGCTGCCGGTAGCTAAGCTCCGGCAGCCTGTTTCAGATCGGCAGCTGGTGCTGTCGATTCCCACGGAAACGCCTCGTTTCCAAAGTGACCGTTTTTCGCGGTTGGAAGATACTTGGTCGTCGTCAGGTTGAGGCTGTCGATGATTCCCTTTGGTGTCAAGTCAAACACCTCACGAACAGCAGCCGTGATCTTTTCGGGCGCGACGTTTTCTGTGCCGTATGTTTCGATGTTGATCGAGACTGGGTCAGGGACACCGATCGCATAGGCGAGGCCGAGCACACACTTGTCAGCCAGACCCGCAGCGACGACGCACTTGGCCGCCTGCCGCGCGATGTAGGCCGCGCTCCGGTCCACCTTGGTCGGATCCTTGCCCGAGAACGCTCCGCCGCCATGCGGGCAGAGCCCCCCATAGGTGTCGACAATGATCTTTCGGCCCGTCAATCCTGTATCCGCGTCTGGTCCGCCTCTGACAAAGATTCCTGTCGGGTTGATGTGATACTTGATCTCGCCGCCGAGGTACTGCTCGTACTGCTTGAGAACAGGCTGGATCACGTGTTCATGGGCTCTTTCGTGCACCACGGCCTGGCTCATCGTCGGCTTGTGCTGGACTGAAAGGACGATCGTGTCGATCGACTTCGGCACCCCGTTTTCGTAGCGGACTGAGACCTGCGATTTGGCATCTGGAAGGAACCCTACGGAGGGCCGTGACCGCTTGATGAAAGCCGCTCTATGAGTCAGCGCATGCGCCAGGCTGATCGGCAGGGGCATCAGTTCTGGCGTCTCATTGCTCGCCATGCCGAACATCATTCCCTGGTCACCGGCACCACCCGTATCGACACCCTGTGCGATGTCTGGCGACTGCTCGTGGACCGCGGTGATGACTGCACAGGCGCGTCCATCTAAGCCGATATCCGTGTGGGTGTATCCGACATCGGTAATCGTGCTTCTTACGATGGTCGGGATATCGATGTATCCGTCCATCGTCAGCTCACCCGCGATGAGTGCGAGCCCGTGCGTGACGAGGGTCTCAATGGCAACCCGGGCGCCTTTATCCTGACTCAGGGCTTCATCGAGAAGCGCGTCTGAGATCTGGTCCGCGAGCTTGTCTGGATGCCCTTCGCTGACGCTCTCCGACGTGTAGATCTGGTGGTCCGCCATGTGCAGATCGAGAATACCTGGCGACTCGGAGGCCCTTCTAGAATTGGTCGGTTAGGAACATCTCAACTCGTGCCGGGAGATTGCGGCCCATGACTATCAGCTCATGGTGTGACTTGAGCAGCGGTGCCTGGAGCGACTCTGCCGTTGAACGGAGCCCGACCCAATAAGTTTTCTCCGGCAGCGGCCAGGCCTTCAGCGGCTTAGGCACGATCGCCTCTCGAACCGTGCCAGGTTCTACAGAGAAGAGACATCCATCGACCGCCTCACACTCCCTGCCGAGCCAAAGCCACGACCGCCAGCGATCTTCATCCCGTCTGAGGCGAGACGGAGAGCCGCCTGACCAGTTTTCGTACTGGGCCTGAACCTGCTCAAGACTGAGCGGCACAGGGTCCGGTGATGCGCCGGATGTCTTGAGCGGGCCCCGGATGACCTCGTCTACCGGCTCGAACCCTGATCTGCGATAGAGCTGCTCAGAGTGGGCGAAGAGGAGTGCTGAGTCCATGCCCTGCTCTTGCGCACCTTCGACGGCCGCATCGAGCAGAGCTGTCGCCCAGCCCTCGCCCTGTCTGGGCTGCCTTGTGGCCACGCCTGAGATTCCTGCCGTCTGGCCCCATCCAAAGGTGAGCGGGCAGAGGGTCAGCACTGAGATCAATTCACAGCCATCGAAGGCGCCCCACTGCTGCTTAGCCTGTGCCAATGGATCGTCCTTGAACAGGCGCTTGGTCCGTTCTGGATCTAATCCAAATGAGTCACAGAGCAGGAGCATTGCGTCCGGCCCATCTGAATCGCCGAGCCGCCGAATCATCGGCTTCATTGCCCGCCGCTTCTCGTAGACGGGATCGATCTTGCGATGTGCACCGTTACGGTGACTTCAGCAGAATCCTCTGCTTCAAGGCCATCTGGAATGAGGGCCTTGACCTTGAACTGTTTTGTCGTCTTCAGGCCTTCGATGGAGACCGGCTCTGTGTCGATGGCCGTTCCGAGGCCTCCGATTGCTCTGCTCGACCCGGTCAAGAGAAGCTGAGTCGGCTCAACAGCCAGCCTGACGACTTCGTATCCGATGGCGGGCTGTCCGTCCAGAACCTGTCTGACAAGGACTCGCGCCTGCTGCGGAGCGGCCATGACGGCAGGGCTGACTGTGACGGAGGCTGGCTCTGCTTCGACAAGCGGTACTGGCCGGCCAGCAGCATCAAGAAGCTCGACCTCCAGGACATAGCTCTTGTTGGGCTGAATCTGTGAGATGTCGAAGAGGACCCGCACCTTGTCGACCATAGCCAGGTAGCTGTCGGGGCCGTGAACTTGGACGTCACCAGGAAAGACCGTTGAGCCATCGTAAACGAAGACTTCTGGCGGAACACCCGACTCCTCAACGACTACAGAGCGAGTTCCGGTAGAAATCTTCTCGGTGACCAGGCTAAGCCTCGGCCGATTGACTTTGAATTCGAGATTTGACGCCGGCAGATCTGTAATGAGGACCGTGTACTCTGCAGTGCCCTCGACAGCTCCTCCAAAGTCGATGAATGCCGTGATCTCATCTGAGTCGAGCCGGTCGAGATCTGAGGTAGTGCCTGATGCCGTCACGGTGACGCTTTCCGGCTGCTGAATAACTGCCATATCTGCAGCCAAGTTTCTGAGCTCCAGCTTCACCTGGACCTCGCGCTCTTTGTTCTCCTCATATGTTGGCTGGACGACGAGCCAGAGTACGATCGCGATGGCGAGAGACGCTAGGAATGTGATGAGTGAGTCGAGCTTCAAGACGCCTTCTCCTCTAAGCTATTCTCTTCTTCTTCGGAGGAATCCTCTTCCGCGGCCCGGCGCTTTCGTGATTTCTTGCGGGCACCAAAACCGGTTGTCTTGCTCAGCAGTGTGGTAAGGCTCTGACAGAGGTCTTCACGCCCGGTTTGGACGAGCAGCTCACCGCCAACTGCGATGCTGATTTCGCCGCGCTCTTCACTCACGATGATGACGACGCAGTCGAACTGTTCGGAAAGACCAATCCCAGCTCGGTGCCGCATGTGGTAGTGGCTGTCAATGGCCGTGTTCTCACTCAGCGGCAGACGGCACGCTGCGGCTGCGACCGTATCGACTCTGACGATGGCGGCGCCATCGTGCAGCGGGTTGCCGTGATAGAAGATCGCTCCGACGAGCTCAGCCGTCACCTTTGCGTTGAGCTGAACTCCGCTGCGGGCAATCGTATCGAGGCGCTCTTCTCGCTCGATTGCAATTAGCGCGCCGATGTTCTGTTCAGCCATCTCCTCAACGGCTTCCCCAAGGCTTTCTATGATGATATCGCCGGGGCCGGCTTCAGAGCTCAGGAATTTTTCTGGCCATAAGCCGAGCTTGGCAAAATCCTGGATAAACCGGCGCATTTCTGGCAGAAGTAGAATGACCAGGGCAACCGGCGCGAGGATGGACGCTTTTTGCAGGATGTAGTGGAGGGTTTGGAGCCCAAAAACATCGCTGAGATAGAGAGCGAAGACGAAGACTCCCATGCCGATGAGAATCTTCCAGGCTCGGGTGCCTCGCACCAGTTTGAGAAGATAGTAGTTGAGAAGTGTGACCAACAGGATGTCAGCAACAATCACCCAGCCCCTGCCGGAGGCGCTGAAAAAGTCCGCTATGCGCTGCTGAATTAGATCAAACAATCTCTCTTCTCGTAGTTTAGCCTAGCAATGGGCCTTGAGGTAACCCGGCAAAGCCGTTCAGAATAGCCAGACGAGCTGTTCTCCAGCTTCGGGCCACAAATATGGACGACCTTCGACATTTGGACGACATCCGGATCGATATTGATCGAGTCGATAATGAGCTGATAGAGCTTCTGGACCATCGTGCTGGATTAGCACAGGAGGTCGGCCGTACAAAAGGTCTTGATGGTCAGCCATTTTTTACGCCTGAACGCGAGCGTGCTATCTTCAACAAACTCGAGGAGGCCCAAACCGGTTCCCTGAAGTCCCACCATCTGAAGAGGATTTTTCGCGAGATCATCAGTTCGGCCAGAGATGCTGAGAAGCAGCTCACGGTCAGCTACTGGGGTCCTCCGGGGAGCTTCAGCGAGCTGGCAGTCTATGAAACTTTCGGCAGGAGTGTCAAGCCTATGCCGGCTGCCACGATTACAGAGTGCTTCCAGAACGTCGAGCACTTCAAGGCGAACTACGCTGTCGTGCCGATTGAGAACAGCTTTGCTGGTGTCGTGCCAGAGACCTTGGACATGTTTCCGCAGACGAACGTCAAGATCTGCGCTGAGCAGTTCCTGGTGATCCAGCACCATCTCGGCTCTATGGCGGACGACATGTCTCAGATCAGGCGGGTCTATGCGGGCCCTCAGCCGGCAAATCAGTGCCGCCGGTGGCTGCAGACAACCCTGGGCGGAGCCGAAATTGTTGACGTGGTCCCGACATCAGCTGCGGCAAAGAAAGCGCTCGAAGATCCTAATGGGGCGGCGATTGCCAACAGTGTCTGCATTGAGCGGCTGGGGCTGAACACGCTTGCCACCAACATCGAGGACTACTCTCAGAACAGAACGCGATTTGCAGTGCTGGGCCGGAACGAGCCGAAGATGACTGGCACCGACAAGACGTCGGTTCTATTTAGTCTGCGCAACCGGCCAGGTGAGCTGTACGAGGTGCTGGGATCGTTCCTGCGTCACGAGGTAAACCTGATGATGATCGAATCGCGGCCTGCGCAGCGCGCGGCGTTTGAGTACATCTTCTATGTCGACTGCGCCGGGCATATCTCAGAGGACAACGTCCGAGCAGCTATTGAGGAGATCCGGGAGCGAGCGCTAGAGACGGTCATGCTGGGAAGCTATCCGAGCACTGATCCGAATCTGCAGACCGCCTAGCCGACTGGCACCGAGAGGTCGGCCGCTTTGATGTCTGACCTCTCGGTCAGGGGCAGCGACATCCAAGGGCCATCAATCACGCCTGATTCCGTGAGCAGCGCCTTGTGGTTCTCTGGCTGGGGGAAGGACCGCAGCTGTTCGAACACGGGCAGCAGCAGCTTCTGCTTAGCTTCGTTATCCCCGTTGAACGCTTCAACCATCATGGTAGGAACTGAGTTCGCACAGCCTGAGATTGCACCAGTCCATCCCGCTTTGAGGGCTTTGGCGAGGAGCGGCTCGCAGCCCATGAAGAGGCACTTGTCATGAGGGACGCAGTCTCTCAGGAGCTTTAGGCTCTCTTCTCTGCCAGAGCTGTCCTTGACCCCGGCGAACATCGGATGCTCAGCGAGATTGAGGATCGTCTCAGGAGAGATATCGACGCCTGCCATCTGAGGAAACTGATAGATGATGACCGGGAGCGGGCTCTTGTCAAGAACTTCCAAGAGCCATCCTCGAATGCCATCCTGTTCGGCTCGTCGGAAGTAGCCAGGCGCCATGAGCAGGATCGCTTTCGCACCGTTCTTTCCTGCCTGCGATGTCAGCCAATGAGCTTCGTGAAGGCTCGATGTGGCGACTCCCAGAATGAGATCGAGGCTTCCTTTGGCCTTTTCAGCTGCCCGGAGCAGGTCACGTTTTTGGACGGCGCTGAGTGATGGGCCCTCTCCATTTGTGCCGGCCAACACTGCGCCTTGGCACCCAGCATGCTCAAAGTAGGCGAGGAGCCTTGCGAGGGATGTGTGATCCGGCGAGCCGTCTTCGGTCATCGGGGTCACGGAGGCAGGATAGATGCCTGGCCGCAGCATGCCCTGATTATGCAGACTTGCGGTGCCGGCTTGAGAGCAGCTTGTGCCGATCCCGGTATTTGTTGACCGTTCGGCGGGCGACTTTAACGCCCTGCTCGGCAAGAATTTCTGAGATGCGCTCGTCGCTGAGCGGGCTGTTCGGGTTCTCGTGCCGGAGGATCTCCTCGATCATCTTCTGCACTTTCAGCGCTGGCTTGAAGAGGACTTCGAAGGAGATGACATCGCCGGAGGCGATGCGCAGGAACTTGCCTTTCGCCGCGCGGCTGACGGTGCTTTCATGCGCACCGATGATAGACGCCATTTTGCTTCGGGTCATCGGCTCTAAGAATCTGTAGTCGCCAGTTTTGAGGAAGCCTGCCTGATGCTCAATGAGGTGCTTGGCGATGTTCGTGAGCAGCTGCTGGCGCGATGTCAATGCCCCGAGGAACCACTCGGCGCGATTGATATGCTCTGCGATGTGTCGGCGCTCGCCGGAATGACCCTTGTATTTAGCATCAAGTTTTTCGAGCTCCTCCGTATAGACTGAGGAGACCCTGAATGCCTGGTGTGACGGGCCCGCGGCCTCGATTTTCCAGCCGGATTCAGTGTGCTCAATGATGAGGTCTGGCGTGGCTGCAGGGCTTCGCTCTGCTCGGGCCGGGCCAGCTTGACGTCGGAATCCATCTGTGGGATGGGGCCGGAGTTTGAGGATAACTTCGAAGGCATCTTCAATCTCCTCAATCGGAATCTTGAGCTTCTTCTGAATGGAAGTCTTGCTGGTCTTCACCAAGTGATCCCAATGCCGGGTTAGCAGCAGGCGAGCGAGCCTCTCCGTCTCCGTTGCCGGATCGCGCAGCTGAAGCATGAGGCACTCCCTCAAGTCCGTTGCTCCGATGCCGGGGGGCTCGCAGTTTTGAAGGACTGCAAGAACCGCGGTCGCTCTCTCTAGCGAGCAATTGCAGTCGAGGGCAGCCTCTTCTACAGTTGTACTGAGATAACCTCGATCGTCAATAGAGCCGACGAAGTAATCGGCGAGGAGCCAGTGCTCCTCTTCTAACGCCGAGTGGAGCTGGGCCAGTAGTGAGTCGCAAAGCGAATCGGCCGCAGCGGTGAGATCAACCCAGTCGGGAGCGGTCCCTGCGTCCTGCGGCGTGGAGCGGATTGTGTCGTAGCTGTGGTCGCCGCTCAGCTCTCCAGGCGCGACAACCTCCATCACTTCTTCGTCGGTGATCGGGTCGTTGAGCTCGTCGATACGTTCCAGGGCTGGATTCTCCAGCATCTCGGATTCGACCATTTGGGAGAGCTCATTGCAGTTGAGCTGGAGCACTTGGCTGGTCAGCACAACACGAGGGTCGATCTTTGTTGTGATCGACACTCTTTGGCTTTGACGCTGACCGAAACTGTGACGCATTGCCCATGACGGGTCACTAATACTGACCCTTCCCCTCTTCATATCGGCAAGTGTTGGACCGATCCTCCTGGCTGCAGGTTAGAAACGAGTAGGATTGAATCCATGTTTACGGGCCTGGTCCAGGCGACCTCAAAGATCGTGAAGGCATCGCGAGAGGTTTTGGTCGTCGCTGATCCTGAGGCTTGGCCCTGCGATGGCTGGCAGAAAGGGGAGTCGATCGCGGTCGACGGCTGCTGTCTGACCCTCGTCGACTGGTCGGGCGGGCTCAAGTTTGAATTGAGCGAAGAGACTCTGGCTCGCACTACGCTGGGCCGCGCTTCAATTGGGGACCGGGTGAACCTGGAGAGGGCGATGAAGGCGAGCGATCGGTTTGGCGGTCACATCGTTCAAGGGCATGTCGATACGGTCGGCACCTGTATTGGGATTGAGCCGCTGGATCAGTCGGTGACTTACCGGTTTGAGGCAGGGTCGGAGGCAGACTCGCTGCTGATTGACAAAGGCTCGATCACAGTGGACGGGATCAGCTTGACTGTGATCGATCCGGCCGACGGGGCGTTCGAAACCGCAATCATCCCTCACACGCTCGCTCAGACGAGCTTGGGCGATCTCAAGGTTGGATCGAGAGTGAACCTGGAATTTGATGTCCTAGCAAAGCACGTGGCGAAGCTGACTTCTAACCTTCGATAACGATCTTTCTGAGGTCGCCGGGCGTGAGAATGATCCTGCTGACCCAACTTAGAAGCCCGATTCTGGCGCAGCGAACAGTAGAGTCCTCGGCCATCACCATCACAGCGTCGAAGAATTTGTCGATCGGCGCCTGCAGCGTCTGCAGGGCCACCACAAACTCCTCCGGGGATCGGTCAGTCAACGCGGTCTGCATACCGACGTAGGCCTCTTCAGCGGCCCAGTGGAGATCGTTTCCTTCTGTGGCATCCCAGGCTCCGTCTTTCAGGCTCTGATCAAATGCCTCGCCCTTCTCTCTTGCGGAGTCAACAATGTTGAGGGGGCGCGATGCTGCCTGCAGGAGCGGCTCATTTGTGGCGAGCAGGTCCATGACGCTTAGCCGGAAATCCATGAGTTTGGGGTCCATCCGGACGGCGAGATCGGAGCCCTCAAGGGCCGCCTCAACGATGTCATGCCGCTTATCCGTGTTGGAGGCCTTGACGCGCTGCTGGAAGATATCTGAGGCCAGTTCTCTTGCTTTGTCTGCGTCGATCTCAATGCCTTGGTCGGCATACAACTGGAGGGCTTGATCGAATGCGTTGGACCAGCCTTCGGGGGCACAGTTGAACGATCCCACTGCATCGAGGAGCAGTCCGGATGCTCGTCTCAGGCCGAACGGATCTGACGAGCCGGTGGGGGAGAGGCCGAGACCGAGATAGCCTGCGAGCTTGTCGATCTGGTCTGCACAAAGGAGGCACACTCCGAGCTTGTCGCCGGTGGATTCAGGAGCAGTGTTGAGGCTGTACTGTTGGGCGATCGCCTGGCAGGAAGCTTCTGTGGCGCCCTCTCGGCGGGCGTACTCGCCGCCGATGACTCCCTGGAGCGAGGCGAGCTCGCTGACAAGGCCGGAGCTGAGGTCTGACTTTGCGTAGAGACCTGCATAAGCGGCTTCATTTTCCAGCTTGAGGCCGGCTTGCGCAGCGATTATCTTTGTGAGAGCTGCGAGTCTGTCGGATCGCTTTCGTACGTTTCCGAGACTCTCCTGGAACGTCATCGCCTCTGTTTTGGCGAGGAAGTCGTCCATGGAGACCTGAAGGTCCTCATCGTAGAAGAACTTCGCGTCGTTGAAGCGTGCGCCCAGCACCCA
This sequence comes from Fimbriimonadia bacterium, assembly GCA_029824475.1. Lineage (GTDB taxonomy): Bacteria > Armatimonadota > Fimbriimonadia > Fimbriimonadales > Fimbriimonadaceae > JALGXY01. Next base: position 12,755 of record JALGYA010000070.1, read on the forward strand.
CTGGTTGCCCCTGCGGACAACGGCCTCTTCTCCCCCGTTCCAGATCGAGACGAACTTGTTGTCGAGCTTCCCATCGGCTCCACGAACGGGGAAGAACTTCTCGTGCTTCGCCATCGCGGTGATCAGCACAGGCTCCGGCAGGACGAGATACTCCTCAGGAAACTCGCCAAGCAGCGCCTTGGGGCGCTCCGTGAGGTGGACGTTCTCATCGATCAAGGCGTCGGTCAAGATCGCTTTTCCGCCCGAGACTTCGTTTGCCTCTTTTATGATGAGGTCACGCCTCACAGCAGCATCCGGCTCAACCTCTCGGCTTCGGAGCTCCTGTACGAGTTCAGCGAGGCAGCAGGCTTTGAACGGCTCTGGAGAATTGAATCGGTGGCCGCGGCTTTCGAGGCCCGCCTTCACTCCCTCAAGTTCAAATTCAACGGGACTGCAGTCTAAGGAAGCCAAAATCCACCGGATGGGTCGGGCAAATCGCAGGCGGCTTGAACCCCAGCGCATCGTCTTGTCGAAGGTGACTTTCCCGATGGACTCAGGAAGAACAGACGCCAGGACTTCGATGGCTGGCTTGCCCGTAATGACTTTGCTGACCCAGACGTAATCGCCTTCTGTCTCGACATCGGCAGGGTCGATTCCCTGGCCCTTGCAGAATCCCTGCAGCGCCCGAGTCGGTTCGCCTGCCTCGTCGAACGCTGCCTTAGTTGAGGGTCCGCGCTGACGGACGTTCTCGTCCGGCTGGACATCATCGATCTTGGTAATGGAGACGATGAGACGCCGTGGTGTGCAGAGCACTTGGCTGTCGCCATAACCGATCCGGCTCTCGTCGAGAGCAGCCTTGATATGGCCACAAAGTTCGTCCGCTGCACGCTCAACAGCGGATGCAGGAAGCTCTTCGCAGCCCAATTCAAAGGTCAGATCAGCCATGGGAGGGCGGAGTTTACCGCTTGGAATTTGCATCAACCCTCACTACAGGACCGTCTGGTCAAGTAGAATAGCCAAGTGGTCTACCCACACGACGACGCAACCCGCGCTGGAATGGGCTCAAGCCTGTTCGGGTTCGGTTTTGAATACTTCTTTGATCGAGCTCTGATCGATACAGGTGAAACTTCGTTTTCCCTCGATTGGATTTCACGCGGTCTGAACGGTGATAAAGGGAACATGTTCCCGATGATGATCAACCAGCGCTTCTATCTGGACGACATCAACAGCACGCCGATGGGCGAGCGATCTTACGCCTACGCAGGCGTGGGCGTTGCCGTGATGGACGTGTTCACCGGAACAGACACAGAGCTTGCTGCTCGTGTCGGCTACGGCAGAGAGCTCGGACTCCACACCTACATCGAAGCGACCACATTCTGGTCCGATGCAGGCAGCGGCGCTCGAGCAACATCAACCGGCCTCTACATCGGCTACCGCTTCTAAACAAGCGTTCTGATTAGAGACAAGCAGGCCATCAGTTTTGACTGATGGCCTGCTTTCTATTTAAGTGCTGCGGCTGCCGAGTTGACTGCCTTTTCCGTCAGCCTGGTGCACCCTTCTGCGGTGAGCGTGTAGGCGATCGGCAGGGCCGATCTAATTCCACCTGTCGCAGAGTCGAGCGACGAGGCGATGTCGAGAAGCCTCAGGCCGTCTGCGAGGACATCCTTCTGAGGTCTGTCCTCCCACGGGCCTTTGTCAAGGCGGATGTACTCCAGCACGCCCCGGATTCTTTCGGAGCCTGATCCGGCACACGCGAAGCCGCCTTCTTGGAATCTCGCGCCTGCTGCGTCGAAGAAGTAGACGCCGAAGGTCTTCTTCTTCTGGTCATAGGCTGCCGCCACCGGGAGGAACATCCCGACACCCTGCATCGCTTGGCCCTGGTTGCCAGCGAGGGCTCGGGAGATCTCCATCAGCTTCCCTTCTGTGGACATTTCCTGAAGGGTGAGGCGCTCGTAGTATTTAAAAGAGTGGCGCAGGAATCGGCAGATCTCGAGCGAACGGGCGTAGGCGCCGGAAATAGCCGTGACGGTCCAGGGGTCGAGGACTTCGATTTTCTCAGCCTTCTCATACATGATGAGATTGCCCATCGTAGCTCTGCGATCAGCCAGAACAATGGCGCCTTCTGCGCACCTAAGAGCCAGCACGGTTGTTCCATGGACTTCTTCGGCGCCTGCCGTCGGAGGGGTCCAGCTGACGAGGTCTGCAAAAGTCTTGGACGGCTGGGCGATCATTGGCCTGACCGCTGCCGGTACTTCTTGGCTTGGTCTGGATCGACGTTTCTCATCCGGCGGAGGAGCTCGTTTGGAGCCTTGGGTCGGCCGACGTCCGGTTTGCTCGGGCCGTCTTCGTCGCCCTGCTTTCTTTGGGGTTCAGGGTCGATTCTTCGGGTTGTTCTCTCGGCACTGATCATTCTGCTGACGCCTCGCTCACGAGTTGGAGGAACTCTTTGGTCGATTCTACGCCGAGAATCGCCTGGGAGTACACAACATCTGGTGGAAGCTGAACATTTGTACCATCTTTGAACCTGATCGCCCCCCAGGATGCTGTGGCGATTTCGCCTCTTAGGTTAGTGATGGCGGCGGCCCTTGCCAGGGCTCTCGTGCCTTCTGAAGGGGCCGTGAGCCGCTTCTGGACGTCAACTGGGTCAGGCTCGCCATCGACCATGGCTGCGGCGATGAGGGCCGGGAAGAGGCCTTCGGTCTCATCAAGGAGGTGATAGGCCAGGTCGATCGACTGCATGGTAGGTGAGCCCCACTTGACGCCGTCCTCTTCGTTCAGCTGGCGCATGAGCTGGAGCTTTGCGGCCCAATCGACTCGTGTGGCGAATGAGTCGAAGGCAGTATCTCGCAGTTCGAGGAGTTCCCGGCAATCTTTGATTTGCTCTGACTCTTCATCGGTGAGATCGAGCCGGTTATCGGCTGCGTCCAAGTACGACTCCGTGATAATCCGCGATGTGGTCCAGGATCCGCGCTCCAGGTCGATCCGGTCTTCATGGTCGATCGCTCGGCTGACATCCTTGCCAGCTTTGGCTGGGTCGAGCAGATTCCACTGGGGAGCCGCGTCTTCGATGCAGAGCCTCACGGCCAGCCGCATGAGGCCGACTCGGCGCTTTGTGCAGGCCGACATCATGTTGGCGTCCACTGAGATGACGTGGAGCCTGATCCAGTCTCTGGCGTCGGCGTGCGGCTCGTCTCTGGTGTTGAAGACTGGCCGCTGGTGGAGGGTATCGATGCTTGCCGACTCGGAGAAGAAGTCTGCTCTCTGGCTGATCTGGAACGGCGTTCTGCGATCACCGGCTTTGCCTGCCCCGCAGAGAGGCCATCGGGCGACGAGGATCGGCGCCAGCGCCTTATAGAGCCTTTCAAAGCCTAGAGAGCGCGGCGCGAGGCACGAGTCGTGTGTGCCGTAGGCCTTCGCAGCCGATGTGACGGCCATCTCGCCAGCTTTGTCGTGGAGAACGAGTTCGTCGAGGCTCCAGCATTCGGGTGTGGCGTATTCCGGATGGCCGTGGTCGTTGTAGAACCGGGCTCCGTTGGTGAGGATGCGATCCGCTCGGGACTCCTCAGCAGGAAGCGGTTTGGCGTCTTGATCGAACTCAGCATCGACCGGGTCGATGTGGAGGCTGGCGGAGAATCCGCGCAGGTCTTTGCGAGGAGTCTCAAATGAGTAGTCCCACCCAGCAAAACACTCACCCGGGAAATCCCGGACGAGTGTCATTGAGTCGTGCAGCTGGTCTTCAGCTCCTCTGCCTTCGATTGCGAGTCCGTACTCGGTTTCGATGCCGGAGAGCATCCGGTGCATGCTATTCAGTTTTTATCCGCGGAAGACTGCGTAGCTTTCGCCGCTTGTCGCGAATGGGAAGCCGCCGGGGGCTGTGTCGATGTTGTAGTTGCCATCGCGAACCACGCCATTGACAACTCCCTCATCGCTGAAGGTGCCGGAAGCCTCGTTGGCTGTTCCTGCGCTTCTCAGCTGGTCGAGGGACCAGAGGCTGAATGTTCCTGCTTCAAGATCGGCTCGGCCCTGCCACATTTCTGTGATGTTGCCGCCGACAGTCTTGAACAGAACGATCTGCATATCCTTGGAATACTCAGAGGCGTTGCCTTCGCTGTTCGGGAAGAGCAGCATCGTCTGACCGGGGATGTTTGACAGCACCTCTGTATGAGGTCGCCACACGGACGAGAACATATTGATCTCACCGCTGCCGAAGGGGTCTGTCAAATCCGGCTCACGCACGACGTAAGTGCGGGAGAGTGCTCCGGATCCTCCGTCAGGAGCCTCGAAGATGGAGCCAGGCTCGGGCGGCTCAACTGCATTGGTCAACGGTGTCAAGAGGTTGAATTCTGACGTCGCGCCAAGGCCATCACTCACGGCGACCATATCGCCGGAGAAGAGAACCATGTCAGCTCGCTGGCCAGAGTTCTCCATGATCGGTCGATCACCAGTGGGAAGTCCGCTGACATCAAACGCCACCATGTCGCTCAGGAAAGCGTTCATTTTGCCGGTGTTGATGTCTGTGTTGTCTTCGTCAAAAACCGTTCGGTCAAATGCGATCTGGTTTGTGCCGTAGTCCCACCAGATGGAGAGATCGTTCAGTCGCACCAGAATAGAGGAGAGGCGTCCCGGATAGAGCATCATGCTCAGCGGAATGTCCCGTTTGAAGATGCCCTGGAAAAGGAGGGATTCGTTTCCTGCGCCGTCCACAGCTCGCATCTCGTCGATCTGCAGCGGGAACGTGGTGTAAGACTTCTGAGGACCACTCAAGAGGCCAGAATAGGTCTTTGAGTCGCTCATGGTGTAGTCGTCGGTCAGGAACGAGACGGCGTCGTTCGACTGTTCAGCAGGCTGAACATCGCCGAGACCGTTATTGATGGTCACCGTGTTGAGCAGGACCATGTCGTGATCGCCAGGCGAACGCACGAAGATCGGCTTGCGGTTAGCACCGCTCAGATAGACGACCTTCCAGGCTGCTGCCTGAGAAAGATTAACGTTCGGAATGGCGCCGTTTAGACGACCACCGCCGCCGCCACCGCCGCCGCCACCGCCACCGCCGCCGGTGTCACCGGTGGTGCTGCCACCGCAACCCACGACCACTGCGCACAAAACAAATGCTGTCAACCACTTCTTCAAGACAAGCTCCTAAATCTCTCGTTTCAGAGGATCAAACCGACTCAAACTGATCCGAACGAGGCAGGAATCACCATGCAGCGTTACTGCGCGATGCCCACCAAGCACACATGCTACTCCAAAGGACGGGCAAAAGACCATGGATTGTTCGCACAACCTGCCATTCGTTGACATGAATTTCTTCCCAAGTTGGCTTAAAAGCCGAAGGTACACTCCGCCTTCCCTATAATGCGCGAGGACCTGCTCGACCTCAACGAGGCTCTTCAACACCCCGGAACACGGCTCGAATTCGAGATAAAGACGGAGCTGCCGAACGAGGAGAATATCGATCTGCTGGACCCAATTTCCGGCACGATCGAAGCGATCAGCACAGGAAACATCCTGATTGTGACGGCATCCCTGGACGTCCACTGTGTGGTCGAATGCGCAAAATGCGGGCGAGCGATCAATAAGCGGTTCGCGTTCAAGATGGAGGACGAATTTCCGGTCGAGGGCACTCCCAGCTCATTCGGCTCCGGCACATTTGCCCATGTCGAGCCTGAGGAAGTCCACCCGCTCTTTGAGGAGAACCTGCTGATTGAGGACGCATACCTTCGGCAGGGTCTGCTGCTTAACATGCCGCTTCAGCCGCTCTGCGGCGATTCATGGGATGATCCCTGCCCTGGCGAGGACGAAATGGCTGTGGAGAAGCACTCCCCCAAAGGCGGCCACCCCGGGATGCAGAATCTGGACAGACTGCTGAGCAATGGGGAAGAAGTCTCTTGAGGATCGCGCTCGATGCGATGGGCGGAGACCACGCGCCGGAAGAGGCTGTGAAAGGCGCCCTCAGCGCGGCTTCACTCATAAACGGCGAAATCCTGCTGGTCGGAATTCCTGAGCAGATTGAAGAGCATCTGCCCCACAACAGGCCAGACAACATCCACATCATTCCGGCGAGCGAGGTGGTTGACATGCACGAGAAGCCGCTGGAGGCCTTAAGAAAGAAGAAGGACTCTTCGATCTCCGTGGCAGCCAAGCTCGTGAAAGAGGGGCGTGCGGACGTTTTTGTCTCTGCGGGCAACACGGGTGCTTGTACGGCAGCCTCGCTTCTGTCCTGGCGACAGGTCACTGGTGTGAAGCGTCCTGCGATCGCAACCATTTTTCCTTCTCACACAAGCCACTTCCTGCTTCTTGATGCAGGTGCCTCGCCAGACGTTGAGCCGGAGAATCTTCTCGAATTCGCGGTCATGGGCCGCTCTTATGCTGAAAAGGTAATGGGGCGGAAGGACCCCAAAGTTCACCTGATTAATATTGGCGAGGAGCCGGGCAAAGGCAATGCATTTGCCAAGCAGGCGCATGACATGCTCGCAGGCCACGACTGGTTTGCAGGCAATATCGAAGGCAAGGACATTTTCAGCAAGGACTGCGACGTTGTCGTCTGCGATGCCTTTGTCGGCAACGTGGTGCTCAAGACCGCCGAGGGGGTCGGCGAGTTCATCATGGGGGAATTCAAGGCCGCGGTCCCTTCAGGCCCGCTGAAGCTGTTCTTCCTTCCGATTAGGAAGGCGCTGGCTCCCCTCAAAAAGAAGTTTGACTACGCCGAGGTTGGCGGCTCTCCTCTCCTTGGCTTGAATGGCATCTGCATCATCTGCCACGGCAGAAGCAGTGCCAAGGCGATTCACAATGCGATCCTGCAGGGGGCGAAATCTGCGGAAGCGAACCTTGTGAACGCAATTCGAACGAGCATCGAAGAAGAGCACGCTGGGAAGAATCAATGAGCATCAGAGCTGTCATCACAGGCCTAGGGCACGCCGTTCCTGACAAGGTCATGACCAACGACGATCTTGCGAAGATTGTCGATACGAATGACGAGTGGATCCGGCAGCGAACCGGAATCCACGAGCGGCGGGTCTGTACGGATGACGAAGCGACCAGCGATCTTGCTATTGCCGCTGGCAGAGAGGCGCTCGAGCGATCAGGCACGAAACCGGAAGATCTCTGTTTGATCGTCGTCGGCACTGTGACCGGCGACTACCCCTTCCCCTCCACATCCTGCTTAGTGCAGGAGGCCCTGGGCGCCAAGAACGCGGGAGCCTTTGATGTGGGAGCTGCCTGTGCCGGGTTTATCTACTCGGTCGATGTCGCAGCGGCCATGATCGAGTCAGGCCGATACGAGAAGGCTCTGGTCATCGGTGTCGATACGCTGACAAAGTTTGTCGACTGGACTGATCGCTCGACGTGTGTTCTGTTTGGTGATGGCGCTGGCGCGGTCATGCTGGAGGGGCATCACGGCACTGATCGAGGGCTCATTAAGACTGTTCTTCTTTCGGACGGAGCAGGTGCGGAGCACATTAGCCTGAAGAAGGGCGGCTCAAGGCACCCACTGTCTGACCCGCAATCGTCAGACGAGAGCTCGAACATCTACATGAACGGCCAGGAGGTCTATCGGTTTGCCGTTGGTGCAATGGGTGATGCTTGCACCCGCGCACTGGAAGAGGCAGAGATGAGGGCTTCTGAGATCGACCTCTTTGTTCCACACCAGGCGAATATCAGAATCATCAACTCCGCTGCAGAGAAGCTGGGGCTGCCCGATGAAAAAGTGTTTATCAATGTTGACAAGTACGGCAATACAAGCGGCGGCTCTATTCCGCTTGCGCTGTATGAAGCCTACGAAGAAGGCCGGCTTAAGGAAGGGATGGTTGTGATGACCGTCGGCTTCGGTGCAGGTCTCGTCTGGGGCGCGAATATCCTGCGGTTCTAGACGCCTGCTAATCCGAGTGCTTCTGCTTCAGCCTTCATCGCTTCGATAAGCTCCGCGATGTGAGTGTTTAGCTCAGCCTTGATGAGTTCTGCGCCCTTGTGGACGTCGTCTCGGTTGACCCCTGCGGCGAAGCTAGCGACTTTCAGTTTTTTTGTCACGCTTTTTACTTTCACGTCCCCGATAGCCTTTGACGGGCGGACGTAGGTGACGGCTGTGATGAATCCGCTGAGCTCGTCGCAGGCGAAGAGGTGCCGCTCCATGCTTGTCTCTGGTGCGACGCCTGTTTTCTGCTCGTAATGGGAGGCGATGGCTTTGATGATCTCCTCGTCGACATCGAGGCCTTTCAGCAGCTCCATGCCCCACAGCGGGTGCTCGTCTGGGTGCTGTTCGTAGTCGAAGTCATGAAGCAGGCCCGTGATGCCCCACTTCTCAACATCTTCGCCAAGCTTGGCTGCGTAGTGACGCATGCAGGCTTCCACGCCGAGGCAGTGGCGGCGAAGGCTGTCACTTGGCGTGTGTTCGCAAAGGAGGTCGTAAGCGGCTTGACGTGTCATGCGCCGATTCTATCCCAGCCGCCTACATCATGTGGAATTCGGGGATCGAGAAGATCGCCTGCAGAATCGGCAGAAGCGCCTGGCTGGTTCGCTGATTATTCTCAGGCGTGGCGGCTAGCCTGTTCTTTTTGGCCAGCTCGACCAGGAGTGCCCGCTGCTCTTCATCTGCCGGTACATCAAGGATTGCAAGGAGAGCATCGAGATACTCTTCATCGGTCTTCAACCCTTCCGCTTTGGCGTAAGGCAGGAGCTGCCTGGCTGCAGCGCCGTTCTGCTGTTGGCCAGCCAGTATCCGCGCTACTGCGATCCGGTCGAGCATCGTCGATGTCGTGATCCACTCGCTGTCCCATTTCCAGCCGGCGACATCAGGCGGGTAGAGGAGGAACATTCCCATCCTGCGGCAGAGCACGACGACCGCATTCGCAACGCCCTGCAGACGCTGCTGAGGCGTGCGGCCATCCTCTGAATTCTCATCCAACTTGAGATCGCGATTGAGCAGCTGGCGGAAGACCGGGACAAGGAAATCGACTGGGCTCTTCACAATCGAGCGGACGGCCTTGTCGCTCCAGAATTCATCCATCTCTGGGATGGCCTTGACTGTCTCGGTGATGACGCCGTCGTTATTTGTGAAGACTGCGGCCAGCTTCTCGACGGTCTTCGGCTCCGGGTTGGGATAGGCATAGAACTCCCAGAGCTTCTTGGCCATGTGGATAGCTGTTGCCGGGTGTTCGGCGGTCAGTTTTGATATCGACTTGACGTCGTGCTTGGCAGTTGTGCCGAGGACGCTGTGCGGTCCGGGATCTCTCAAGTCCTCCGCGAAGGACGTGGCGATGAACTTCTCGTCCTTGTCTATCCACTCACCAAAGTGGACCAGGGTCTCGGCAGGCTGCTTGCGGCCCTCGTATCTGTCTCTTAATCCCCATCCGGTGAGGGCACGTGCTGCCTCCTGGATATCTTCTTCGGTGTAGCTGCCGACCCCGAGTGTGAACAGCTCCAGCAGCTCGCGGGCAAAGTTTTCGTTTGGGGAGTCGTCCGTGCTGAAGCGCATGTCGAGCCAGAGCAGCATGGCCGGATCGAGCGTGATCTCTTCGATGAGCTCAGCAAAGGGGCGCTTCGCCATCCGCTGCATCGTGTTGAGATAGTCAACAAGCAGGACGCCGGAATTGACCTTTTCTCCGCTGATGGCGAAGTGATCGTGCAGGAAGAGCAGAAGCTTGTCTTGAGCCGGCTTGTCGCCTAAGGCCATGCGGGCACCCCAGTAGCCTGCGGCCTGCGGCGCATTGGCCTGGAGCTGGCCCTGGCCGTTCATAAAGATGTGCCGGATGTTGATGTCGACGCCCTGTTCGGAGTCGAAGTCGAGGATCTCTTCCTTGACTTGGGCTTCGGGCATCTTCTCCCATCGGTCGAGGTCATCGACCCGTGCGCCAAATCCAAATCTGCGTGCCAGGTGGGCTGCTCGCTCCCGTCTGGTCATGGCTTTAGTATATCGGGCTTGGCTGTTTAGTGCTTGACCCAGCGGTCGCGGTAGCGGCCGATTTTCTCGACTGGGATCGGTTTGAATCCGGGGATGTTCTTGAAGACTTCAGCGTCTTTCTTGAGCCTAAAATCTCTGTTGTCCATGTTGATGAAGCCTGGATCTGAATCCGTTGACCAGTTGTCCTTGATTGAGGTGTGCTCCCAAGCTTCGGGCGCGATGTCCTGGTCGATTCTTCCTGAGTTCACCAGGAGGTTTCGCTCCAGGCGGTTGTGCTTCGGCACGGCCGGGTCATCCTTCAGGATGGTCAGCAGCTGCGGGTAGCGGCTGACCCAGGGCTCCTCTTTATAGGGCATCGCCTCGAGTCGTTCAGTCATCAGACCGATGTGATAGGAGGCCCAGCCGAGCAGCCTTGCGTCCAGGTGAACCGCCTGATTGTTGTTCACGACAACGTTGTTGACGAAATCGATATTTCGGCCGCCGCCGAGCAGGCTTGCCCAGTGGCAGTCGACAAAGAGGTTGCCTTCGATCGTGACGCCCCCGGCCATGTCATCGATGTATACGGCGTTTTCCCATTTGTTCTGGCCGACCAGGTCATAGAAGGCGTTGTGCCGGATGACCGTGCCGCACATCGACCAGTCTCGGCCCTGATAGAACGCGCCGCCATCGCCGGTGTTTGTGAGCACGTCGCGGACCTCGTTGAACTCAATCAGGTGGTCGTTGCCGCCGTAGATGATCGCGGAATGCGGGACCGATCGAGACTGCTGGCCGGTAAGTCATCGTGCGGCGGCTGAAATTCTTGAAATGGCAGTTGTCGATGGTGATGTTCCCGGGGGTGAGCGTTTTGCGATCACCAGCCGTCATAGCAGCCCCGCCTTCGCCTGTGTTGAAGACCTCGCACGACTGAAGGCTATGATCCGTGCCGTCGCGGAACATCACCCCAGAGGTGCCTAGGTTTTGGAGCGTGCAGCCAACGATGGAGACATTCCTTCCTCCATTTACGGTGACGGCTGTGCCTCTCGACGGGCCGATGATGAGGCCCTCGATTCGGACATCTTCTGCGTCTGTGATCTCGATGAGGGTCTGCTCAACTGTTGAAATCTCAATGTCTGCACCCTCAAAGTTTTCCGGGGGATAGAGGAAGAGTCTGCCGCTGGCTCGATGGACGTAGTACTCGCCGGGCGCGTCAATCTCCTCCAGCAGGTTTTCAACCCAGAAGTCCTTATCAGCCTCCACCGGATAAGGGTGCTTGCCCGAGAGGGTCATGGTCCCCTTTTCGGCGTCGATGGCGGTGATCGACATGCTGCCGTCTGCCCAGTCCCATTTCCAGTAGCCGAATGCCCACGGCTCTTCCGCAAGCCGCCAGTGCTCTAGGCGGCTGCCGGGGACGCTCACTGTGGGCGTTTCTGTCTCTCCGCCTTTAACAGCTCCCGTCTTGGCAAACCCCTCGTTTGGCCACTTTGCCAGCGTCATCGGCTGGTCGTTGATGAACAGTTCAACCGGGCCGATGCTGCGGGGCTGGCCAAAGCCGCGGCTTACGGGACCGCTGATGTTTGTCACTCCGTGTTGAGCAAGCGAGATGGAGAGAAGGTGCTTTTTCGCCTCCGGATCGACCAAGCGATCGAGGATGCGTCTGCCTGTGACCTGGCGGAAATCAGAGCTCTGGACGGCGATGCCGCCCCTGAGCGTGACCGTGCCGGGTTTGGAAGCCTGCAGAGTGAGGCCGTCGTGAGCGCTCGTGACTGCCAGCGACTTAGCGATGTGATAGTCGCCTGGCTGCACGACAATACTTGCGCGCTTTCCTGCGGCGGCAGCCAAGGCGTGAGAAATCGTCTGGAACGGCTGACGGCTTGTGCCTGCGGCAGTGTCACTTCCATCCACCGCGACGAAGTAAGTGGGCGCGGTCAGGACTCCAGATAGCAAAAGTGTCCCCAACATGGTGTTGGGGACAGATTACTTGGTGTGGTTCTAGCTTAGCCGGCCCATTTTGCCGGACTGGAAATCTTGGATGGCCTGGTAGATCTCTTCGCGTGTATTCATCACGAAGGGGCCGTGGCCGTAGACCGGCTCGTCGATGGGGGCACCTGCGAGAAGGACTGCCTCTGTGGCCTCGGAGGCTCGAAGGCTGACAGAGTTTCCGTCGCGTGTGAACTGGACGATTTCTGCCTCCCCGACCGTTTGGCCATCAAGCTCTAAGCCGCCAGACCGGACCATCACCTGGACTGGCCAGCCCTCTGGGATGCCGAGCGATAGATCTGCGCCTTTATCAAGGCTGAGCTGCCATACGGCGATAGGCGTAAAGGTCTCAGCGGGCCCGTTGACACCGTTTAGTTCTCCGGCGATGACTCTTGCTGGGCCGCCTTCCAATTGTGCTGTGGGGATCTGATCGCGCAGGATCTCCTGGTATCTGGGCTCCGTCATCTTGTGCTCCTGAGGCAGGTTCACCCAGAGCTGGATCATCTC